>JBKJSO010000299.1:0-4691 GCA_046595835.1 Acidimicrobiales bacterium
GGACGCGAAGAACCGCTCGGGGTGCTCCTGGATCGCCCGGTTGGAGATCGATCGGCCCTTGCCGATGCCCACCATGGCCCGGTCGATGCCGAAGTGGTCCATCTCGCCGATCACCACCGCGATCGGATCGACCTCCGGGTCGACGTCGGCGGGCACGTCCTTGAACATGTACTCGACGGGGAACTCCATCTCCTTGGACTCGTCGTCCATGAGGCCGGCCCGCAGGAAGCCATACCAGCCCTTCTTGGAGCCCTCGGGGATGCCGAGCATCAGGTCGATCACGCCGATGTCGGCCGGGTAGGTCATACCGTCAGACTAGAACACGTTCTAGTTCGCTGCGAGCCCAGAGGACTAGGGTCGCACCCCATGGATCTTGGCTTGATCATCGGGTACTGGCCCTCATCCGGGCCGCCACCGGACGCCGCTCAGCAGATCGCCACCGCCGAGCGGCTGGGCTTTCGCAGCGTGTGGATGTCGGAGGCGTATGGGTCTGACTGCTTCACGCCGCTGGCCTGGTGGGGGAGCGCCACCGACCGAGTGCAGCTCGGCACGGCCATCACCCAGATCTCGGCCCGCACGCCTGCGTCCACCGCGATGACGGCCATCACGCTCGACCACCTCACCGGCGGGCGGTTCATCCTCGGGCTCGGCGTGAGCGGCCCGCAGGTCGTGGAGGGCTGGTACTCGCAGGACTACGCCAAGCCGCTGGCCCGCACCCGCGAGTACATCGACATCATCCGAGCGATCGTGGCCCGCGACAAGCCCGTCGAGTACGTGGGGGAGCACTACCAGATGCCCCTCGTCGGCGGCACCGGGCTCGGCAAGCCCCTGAAGTCGATCGTGCGCCCGCTGCGCACCGACATCCCGATCTACCTGGGCGCCGAGGGGCCGAAGAACGTGGCGCTCGCCGCCGAGATCGCGGATGGCTGGCTGCCGATGTTCTTCTCACCGAAGGCCGACGCCTTCTATCGCGAGGCGCTGGCGGAGGGCTTCGCCCGGCCCGGCGCTCGTCGCACCGCGGAGGACTTCGAGGTGGCCTGCGTGGTGCCAACCATCGTGGGCGACGACCTCGAAGCCTGCGCCGACCTGCTGCGCCCCACCCTCGCGCTCTACGTCGGTGGCATGGGCGCCAAGGACCGCAACTTCCACAAGGACGTCTTCGCCCGCCTCGGCTACGAGGCCGAGTGCGAGAAGATCCAGGAGGCGTACCTCGCCGGTCGCAAGGACGAAGCCGCCGGCTACGTGCCCACCTCGATGGTGGAGGACGTCTACCTCATCGGCTCCCGCCACAAGATCCGCGACGACCTTGAGGCGTGGCGAGAGAGCTGTGTCACGACGCTGCTGGTGAGCGGCCCGCCGTTCCTTCTCGAGGAGATCGCGGACATCGTGCAGGGCTAGTCGCGCTGCATCGCGGGTAAGGGTGGAGGCGATGACGTTCGACCCCGAGTCCCTGGCCAGCCAGGACGTGCTCCGGCTGCCGATCGAGGTGCAGCCCCTCGGCCACGATCTCGTGGTGGTGGCGGTCCACAGCGACATCGACCTACAGGAGGCAGGCGAGCTGCGGGCCGTGCTCAACGACGCCTGCACGGGTCCGCACCACACCATCCAGGTCGACCTCACCGACGTGCACTTCATCAGCTCCTCCGGCATGGGTGTGCTGGCGGAGCTGAGCCATCGCATGTCCACACAAGACCGACGTCTCGAGGCGCACCACGCCTCCGACGTGATCCGCAGCGCGTTCGCGATCGCCGGGCTCGGACACATCCTCGAGCCTCAGGTCTCGTAGGCCTCCGGCGGGGGGCACGCGCAGACGAGGTTGCGGTCGCCGTAGCCGCCGTCGATGCGGCTCACCGGCGGCCAGTACTTCCCGTCGCGCAACGAGCGCAGCGGGTAGGCGGCGTCCTCGCGTGAGTACCCGTGCGGCCAGTTGGCGATGAGGAGGTCCTCCGCAGTGTGGGGGGCGTGCGCGAGGGCGCTGTCCGCGTGAGCGATCTCGCCGCGCTCGATCACCGCGATCTCCGCCCGGATCGCGAGCATCGCCTCGACGAAGCGGTCGAGCTCGACGAGCGACTCTGACTCGGTCGGCTCCACCATGAGCGTGCCGGCAACGGGAAAGCTCATCGTGGGTGCGTGGAAGCCGTAGTCGATGAGTCGCTTGGCGACGTCGTCCACCGTCACGCCGGTGGTCCGGGTGATCTCGCGGAGGTCGAGGATGCACTCGTGGGCGACGCGGTCGTGGTCGCCCGTGTAGAGGACTGGGTAGGCGTCAGCGAGACGAGCCGCAACGTAGTTGGCGTTGAGGATGGCTACCTCGGTGGCGCGGCGGAGCCCGTCGGGGCCCATGAGCGCGATGTACGCCCACGAGATCGGCAGGATCGAGGCCGGGCCCCACGGCGCCCCCGAGATGGGGCCGGGACCGCTGGCCGGGCCGGCTCCGGCGATGAAGGGGTGGTTGGGCAGGAACGGCGCCAGATGCGAGCGGGCGGCCACCGGTCCGACGCCAGGACCACCCCCGCCGTGGGGGATGCAGAACGTCTTGTGGAGGTTGAGGTGGCTCACGTCACCGCCGAACCATCCTGGCCGGGCCACGCCGACAAGCGCGTTGAGGTTGGCCCCGTCGACGTACACCTGGCCGCCGTGGTCGTGGACGAGGTCGCAGATCTCGGTGATGCGCTCCTCGAACACGCCGTGCGTAGAGGGGTAGGTCACCATCAGTGCCGCCAGGTCCGCGCTGTGCTCGGTGACCTTGGCCTCGAGATCCGCCACGTCGACGTTGCCGTCGTCGTCGCAGGCCACGACCACGACCCGCATCCCCGCCATCACCGCCGATGCCGCGTTCGTGCCGTGCGCGGAGGACGGGATGAGGCAGACGTCGCGCTCAGCCTGGCCGTTGGCAGCATGGAAGCCGGCGATCGCCAGGAGGCCCGCCAGCTCGCCCTGGGATCCGGCGTTGGGCTGGAGCGACACCACGTCGTATCCGGTGATCTCCGCCAGCCACGCCTCGAGCGAGCGGATCAGCTCTCGGTAGCCCTCCGCCTGGTCGAGGGGAGCGAACGGGTGGATGGCCGCGAACTCGGGCCAGGTGACGGCGGCCATCTCGGTGGTGGCGTTGAGCTTCATCGTGCAGCTGCCGAGGGGGATCATCGACCGGTCGAGCGCGATGTCCTTGTCGGCCAGCGATCGCAGGTAGCGGAGCATCTCCGTCTCGGAACGATGAGCCGAGAACACCGGGTGGGTGAGGTACGGCGAGGTCCGCCGCAGGGCGGCCGGGGTGGCCGAGGACGCGTCCGTCTCGAGGGTGACGCCGAACGCGTCGGCCACGCGGGTCAGCACGGCGTCATCCGTGATCTCGTCGAGGGCGATGCCCACGCTGTCCTCGTCGAGCCGTCGGAGGTTGAGGCGATGGGCGAGCGCCGTGGCCAGGATCTCGTCGGCCCGGCCGGGAGCTCGAACGGTGAGGGTGTCGAAGAAGGCCTCGTGCACCACATCGAGGCCGGCGCTCTGCAGGGCACGGGCGAGGCGAGCGGCCTGGCCATGGACCCGTTCGGCGATCGCCCTCAGCCCTTCTGGCCCGTGGTACACGGCGTACATCGACGCCATGACCGCGAGCAGCACCTGCGCGGTGCAGATGTTGGACGTGGCCTTCTCACGGCGGATGTGCTGCTCCCGCGTCTGCAGGGCCAAGCGGTGAGCGGGCCGGCCGGCCGCGTCGACCGACACCCCCACGAGGCGGCCGGGCATCGAGCGCCGGAGACCGTCGCGTGTGGCGAGGAACCCCGCGTGCGGGCCCCCGTAGCCCATCGGCACGCCGAAGCGCTGCGAGGTGCCAACCACCACGTCGGCCCCCTGCTCGCCCGGCGGGGTGAGGATCGTGCAGGACAGAAGATCCGCGGCCACCGCCACAAGCCCGCCGGCGATGTGGACGGCGTCGATGGTGGGGGAGAGGTCACGCACCACCCCACTCGTACCTGGATGCTGCAGCAGCGCGCCGAACACCTCGGCGGGAGCGAGCTCGTCGAGGTGGCCGACGACGATCTCGATGCCAATCGGCTCGGCCCGCGTGGTCACAACGGCGATGGTCTGCGGGTGCGTCTCGGCATCGATGAAGAACGCCGCTGCAGGGTGCTCGGTGGAGCGACGGATGAGGGTCATGGCCTCGGCGGCGGCGGTGGACTCGTCGAGCATCGAGGCGTTGGCGATGTCCATGCCGGTGAGGTCCGTCACCATCGTCTGGAAGTTGAGGAGGGCCTCGAGCCGTCCCTGGCTGATCTCCGGCTGGTACGGCGTGTAGGCCGTGTACCAGGCGGGGTTCTCCAGCACGTTGCGCAGGATCACGCCGGGCGTGTGGGTGCCGCTGTAGCCGGCACCGATGAGCGTGGTCACCACCTCGTTGCGGCCCGCCAGCGTGCGCAGCAGCGCCAGCACGTCGGGCTCGGAGCGGGCATCGGGCAGGGCTAGTGGCTGGTCCGTGCGGATCGACTTCGGCACGGCCTGCTCGATGAGGTCAGCGATGCTCGCCATCCCGAGCGCGGCGAGCATCGACTCGACGTCCTCGGGGCGGGGACCGAGGTGGCGATCGGCGAAGGTGGCGGCGGGCTGGCGCTCGGTCACGGTGCTAGCTCCAAGGTGGAGGGGTCAGGTCCTTGTGACCCCCGCTGTCACCTTGCGGCTCCAGCGTTGCCTCCCCCGAG
>JBKJSO010000012.1:0-4651 GCA_046595835.1 Acidimicrobiales bacterium
ACGCCCAGAGGTAGCGTCGCCGGATCGTTGCCACCGGACGCCACCGATGAGCTGGGCCGCCCACCAGTTCGAGATCTACGCCGTCCAGGCCCATCTGCCCAAGAAGATGCGGGGCAAGGTGAGCTACTGGGGGATCTTCCTCGGCGACTTCACGCCGGACTTCCTCTCCAAGTTCTGGGTGTATGGCATCACGATCGGCGACACGCACTACGGGGCCAAGTCTCCGCACCAGTGGCATCGCGGCTGGCCGGGCATGGGCCCCACCCACACGCTGTTCCTCGGGTCGGTCTTCGCGCTCCTGCTGTGGTCGTGGAAGCGGAACCGCGCCCTCACCATCGGGTACCTGCTTGGCTACGCCGCCCACGCGCTCACCGATGTGAACGACAGCGTGGGCACGATGCTCATCTTCCCGTTCTCCACGCTGAACTGGACGTTGCAGACGTGGGCCTACGCGGCGACGAAGCAAGGCGGGAAGTACCTCGACGGCGCGTCGTACTACAGCAGCCTCGGGCTCGTGATGGACCTCTTCTGGCTGCTCGTGGTGCTGGCCGCGTGGCGCGTGCTCACCCGTGAGCACTGGCGCACCCAGATCGTGCCGGCCGACCCGCACATCTGGTCGTGGCTCGCACAGCGCATGCCGGAGCGAGCGCTGCTCGCCCTCTACCGGGCGACGTTCTTCTACGGCGTGTGCCGGCTGCTGGCATGGTCGACGTGGGCGCACGTCGTGGCCCGGCCCATCATCGACGGCGTGCGCCATCGTGGGTACCCGTTCGACCTCTCGTGGACCGGGCCGTGGTGGCTCGAGGCGCGATCCTTGCCGCACGTGCCGCCGATCATCGTGCTCCCGGTGACACTGGCCCTGCTCGGGTTCGTCTACTGGGCGGCGATCAGGCTCTGGGAGTCGATGGGCAGAGCCCAGCGCCGCGGGTAGAACGGCACGGGCACCCAGCGCGCTGCGGCGTCCACAACGTCGGCGCCCAGGATCTCGACAGGATCGAGGTCGAGCGAGCGAAGAAACGCCACGGTCCGCACGTCGCGCTTCACCGGGTCGATCGGCGCGACGATCCCAGCGTTGGCCAGCACGTTGTGGACGGGCTCTCGCAGGATGGCGTAGGCCAACCCGGCCTGTCCGACGACCACCTCGGCACGGCTGATGCAGTTCGCGCACATGTCCGCAGCGTAGCCCTCACCCCCAAACCAGAGCTTGGCTGGTCAGCGGCCGCGCTCGTCGCCCCAGAGCAGCACGTGCAACCGGGGAGTGAGGTTCCAGCCGCGATCGAGGACCGGTTGGGCGAGCTGGCGCGCGCGTTCGGTCATCGTGGCCGGATCGGTGCCCTCGGGCATGATCCAGATCGGGTCGAGGCGATGGGCGGCGGCCAGCTGGGCCACCTCGTCGAGCTCGCGCACGTTGGTCACGACGAACTTGAACACGGCCCGGCCGCTGGCCTGCAGCGCAGACAGCGCGTCAGGCCGGATCCGCTTGTCGAGGGTGACGCCGCTGTTGGCCAGCTTCGGCGACACGTTCCACTGGTGCACCAACCCCGCCAGCCGCGCGTCGGGCACGATCGTGCCGTTGGTCTCGATCTCGACGGGCCAGCCGCGCGTCGCGCAACCGCGGAGCAACGGCGCGAGCCGCCGCTGCTGGAGCAGGGGTTCGCCGCCCGTGACCACCACGATCTCTGGGTCCATACCCTCGAGCCGGGCGAGCACCGCCGCGGCGGTCTCGGGGCGCAGCTCCGCAGCTGGGTCGTAGGCCTCCCAGTCCCACGTGTACGGCGTGTCGCACCACGCGCAGTCGAGGTTGCAGCGACCGAGGCGCACGAAGCCGGCCCGTCGTCCGATGGAGGGGCCCTCGCCCTGGAAGGTGGGGCCGAACACCTCGGCGACGACGAGCTCGTCGTCGGCAGGCGTCAGCTTGGCCGGTACTCGGCCCACGTCTTCGGCGTCTCGTAGACGCGGACCGCGACGAGGCGGGCCGCCACATCAGGGGCGAGCGTGCCCGCCAACGACTGGTGCAGCCACCAGGCCAGGCGCTCGGCGGTGGGCTCGCCCGGCAGCACGTCGTTCAGGTGCCGGTGGTCGATCGTGTCGTCGATGAAGCGCTTGACCGGATCGAGGTCGAAGTAGTCCACCACCATCGATCGGTCGTCGAGCTCCTCGGCCGCACAGATGATCTCCACCTCGTAGTTGTGCCCGTGCAGGCGGCGGCACTTGTGGTCGTCGGGCACGGCGGTGAGCACGTGCGAGGCCGAGAACGAGAAGCGCTTGGCGATCGTGAACGTCACGCCGGCACCTCGTCATACACGGTGGGGTCGGGCACGGCAGCGAGCTCGAAGGCCTCGCGGCGTTCCACGCAAGTGCCGCAACGGCCGCAGTGGCGCTCGCCGCCCACGTAGCACGACCACGTCTCAGCGAACGGCACGCCGAGGGCGGCCCCGCGTCGCACGATCTCGTCCTTGCCTACCTGCAGGAACGGAGCCAGCACCCGGAACCCTTCCGCGATGAAGCCCTCGTTGGCCACCCGCGCCTCGTGCTCGATCGCGTCGATGAAGGCGGGGCGGCAATCGGGGTAGACGGGGTGGTCGCCGGCGTGCACAGCGGTGGCGACCGCGTCGGCTCCGCGAGCCACGGCAACGCCGACGGCCACCGAGAGCATGATGGCGTTGCGGTTGGGCACCACGGTGGCCGCCATCGACGCGTCGGTGTAGTGCCCTTCGGGGACATCGACGGCGGCGTCGGTCAGGGCCGAGCCCGTCAGCAGGGCGCCGACCGAGCGCAGGTCGACGACGTGGTGGTCGGCTCCGAGGCGCTCGGCACAGCGCGCTGCGTGCGCGATCTCCTTCGCGTGACGCTGCCCGTAGTCGAACGACACCGCCACGAGGGTGTGCCCCTCGGCGGCGAGGGCGTGGGCGAGCGTCACCGAGTCGAGGCCGCCGGACAGGGTGGTGACGACGAGGCTCACGAGCCCCTTCGTCGGGTGGCCGTGGCCTCGATCACGATCCCTCCCCGCGGTTGCTGGGTGAGGCTGACGGTGACCTCATGGGGGTCGGCGGCCCGCACGACCTCCTCGGCGATCTCGGCCGCGAGGGCCTCGCAGAACACCTTCCGGTCGCGGAACGACCACAGGTACAGCTTGAGCGACTTCGACTCGATGCAACGGCGATCGGGCCGGTACTCGATGACGAGCGACGAGAGGTCGGGCTGGCCCGTGACCGGGCACATCGACATCACCTCGTTGGTGGTGAAGCGCACCTGGCTCACGTGCTCCGGCGCGTCGAAGCACTCGAGGTGCTCGATGGGGTGTCGGACGGTCTGGCCGAGGACCGTGAGGCCGTCGTCCTCGGAAGCAGTGTTCATGACCACTCAAGCGTACAAGGGCCTATCAGCGGCTCGGGTCCGGATCGCACGCTCGGGCGGTACCGTCGCTGACGATGCCCAGCATGCGCCGATCCACCATCCTCTTCCTGACCCTTGCCCTCGCCACCGTGCTGACAGCCTGTGGCAGCACCGACTCCCCTACCACCTCCATGCCCCACACCTCCAGCGGTGGTGACATGGGCGGCATGACCGGCGGCTCGGGCCACGGCGCGGCGAGCCCGGTCGCCGCTGGCGCCCGCCGGATCGAGGTTGCTGCGACCTCGTTCGCGTTCGACCCCACCGAGATCACCGTGAAGGTGGGCGAGGACATCGCCATTGCGCTGACGGCAACGGACCTGCTCCACGACTTCACGATCGACGAGCTCGACGCGCACGTCTCGGCCGACAAGGGCAAGCCGGCTGAAGGCGGTCTGCGTGCCGACAAGGCCGGGCGCTACACGTTCTACTGCTCGGTCGCCGGCCACCGAGCGGCCGGGATGGAGGGCACCCTGGTCGTCGTACCCGCCTGATCGCGTCGACGGAGCTGGGCGCGATCGCGATCCACCTCGGCATGCTGCCGCTGCGGGCCCATCGACCAGGGGGATACCTTGCACTCCCCAGGGGGTGTAGCTCAGCTGGCAGAGCAGCGGCCTTTTAAGCCGACGCGCGAGAGTTCGAACCTCTCCGCCCCCACAATCGTGAGCCGGTGCGGGCGCCTCGCCCGGCGCTGGTCCGCGGGCCCGTGAACCTCGCGTAGCCTCGCGGGGTGGACCCTGAGCACCCCTCGACGCCCCAGCCGGTCGAGCGGGCACCCGACCTCACGATCCTGACCAACGTGGAGCGCGAGCTGGCGGATGTGGAGGGGGCGTTGGCCCGGCTCGACGAAGGCACCTACGGCACCTGCCAGGCATGCGGTGCGACGATCGACGACGAGCGCCTCGCCGCTGAGCCAGCCACGCCGTTCTGTCGCGACCACTCGGCCGGCTGATCAGTCGGGAACGACCTCGTCCTCGTCGGTGAGCTGCTTGGCGATGAGGAACCCATAGGCCCGTTCGGTCTTGGGGTAGCGCTGCGCCAGCGCCCAGAACTCCGCTGAGTGCTGCAGGTGCACGAGGTGGGCCAGCTCGTGCACGATCACCGCGTCGAGCACCCAGTCGGGGAACCCGGCGATCCGATCGGAGATGCGGATCTCGCTGGCGGAAGGTGTGCACGATCCCCAGCGCTGCCGTTGGTTGGTGACCCACTGGATCGACCGCGGCGCCGGCAGGTCGTAGCGCTTGGCCAGCTGGGCGGC
>JBKJSO010000082.1:0-11491 GCA_046595835.1 Acidimicrobiales bacterium
GTTGCGTTGGATCTCGCTGGTGCCGCCAGCGATGGTGAGGCAGCGGTTGGCGAGGAAGCCGAACGTCCACTGCGCGGCGGCGCCGACGGAGGTGGCACCCTCGGGGCCGAGAAGCGACAGGCCCAGCTCCTGGGTGCGCTGGTCGTGCTCCACGCCGAGCAGCTTGCGCACGCTCGCCTCGGGGCCGGGCTTGGCGCCCGACACGGAGCGCTGCGCGGTGCGCAGGCCGAGCACCGCCACGGTGTGGGCTTCGGCGACGAGGCCGCCGAGCTCGTCGAGCAGCAGCGGGTCGAGGTGGAGCTGGCCCGACGCCGAGCGCTCGGCCACCAACCCGAGCAGCGCTTCGATGCCACCGCCGAACGACGAGCCGCTGCCCATGGCGACGCGCTCGTTGGCCAGCGTGGTGCGGGCCAGCGGCCAGCCACCGTCGACCTCCCCGATCACGCAGTCGTCAGGCACGAACACGTCGTCGAGGAACACCTCGTTGAACATCTCGAGGCCGGTCATCTCCTTGAGCGGACGGATGTCGATGCCCGGCGTCTTCATGTCGACGATCACGTACGTGATGCCGAGATGCTTGGCCGCGGTGGGGTTGGTGCGGATGAGGCAGATGCCCCAGTCGGCCTCCAGGGCCATCGACGTCCAGACCTTCTGGCCGTTGAGCAGCCAGCCGCCGTCGGTGCGGGTGCCGGTGGTGGTGAGGGCGGCGAGGTCGGAGCCCGCCTCGGGCTCGCTGAAGAGCTGGCACCAGGCGATGTCGCCGAGCAGGGTGGGACGCACCCAGCGCTCCTGCTGCTCGACCGTGCCGTGGGCCGCGATGGTGGGCGCAGCCCAGGCCCCCACCTGCAGGTGGGGCACGCGCACGCGCACCCGGCGCAGCTCCTGGTCGATGACCAGCTGCTCGACGGCACCCGCATCACGACCCCACGGCGGCGACCAGTGCGGCACGAGGTAGCCCACCTCCGCCAGGCGGGCGCGCCGCTCGTCCTTGGGAAGGGCCGCGATGGCATCGACGATGGCAGCCACCTCGACCCGCACGGCCTCGGCCTCCTCGGGCAGAGCCAGGCTGAGCTCCCGCCGCGCCCCCGCCACAGCCGCGGCCGCGACCTTGGCCCGCCAGGGCGACGGACCGCCGAGCAGCTGACGCACCGAGACGGCTCGCCGCAGGTAGAGGTGGGCGTCGTGCTCCCAGGTGAAGCCGATGCCGCCCAGCACCTGGATGCAGTCCTTGGCCACGGTGGCGAAGGCGTCGGGGGCGATGGCACCAGCGGCGGCTGCCGACAGCCCCACCGCGATCCGATCGGAGTCGCCGTCAGCGGCAGCGCCGTCGAGGGCCAGCGCGGCGTCCCACGCCGCGCTGCGCGCCTGCTCGACGGCCACGAGCATGTCGGCGCAGCGGTGCTTCACGCCCTGGAACTGCCCGATGGGTCGGCCGAACTGCTTGCGCACGGCGGCGTACTCCGCCGCCGTGGCCACGCACCACCCGGCGCCGCCGGCGCACTCGGCGGCCGTGAGGGTGGCGGCCAGTGCCTCCACCTGCGAGCGGTCGATGTCCAGCTGTGCGGCGGCGGGGATCACGACCTCGGCCAGGCGGAGGTCGGCCAGCCCGCGGGTGGGGTCGAGCGCCTCGAGCGGCGTGGACTCGACCTGGGTGCGGCTGACGGTGCACCAGCGCTCGTCGCCATCGACGGTGACGGGCATGACCACGACGCCAGCCTGCCCACCGCACAGCACCGGTCCGGTGGAGCCGGACACCACCAGCGATCCATCGGGCTGCGGCCGACCGGCGAGCGGCGCGCCGAGGGCCACGGCGCCGATCGTGCGGCCCCCGGCCAGCTCGGCCAGGAGCTCGCTCGCCCCACCGCCGGCGTGGATGACGGCGCTGGCCCACACCGTGGGCAGGAAGGGGCCGGGGGCCACCAGGCGCCCGAGCTCCTCCAGCACCACGGCCAGCTCGGCGAACCCGTAGCCCTCGCCACCCACCTCCTCGGGCAGGTGGAGGCCCAACCAGCCGAGGTCGGCCAGGTCGTCCCAGAAGGCTGGGAGCTCGTCCCCGGCCGCCGCGGCGGCCGCGTCGACGGCGGCTCGCACCACCTTGGGCGAGACTCGGCTGGCGGTGAAGCGGCGGGCCGAGTCGAGCCGCGCCAGGTGGTCGTCCCCGATGGCAATGCTCACGTTCCCAGCCCCTCGCTCCCCGGTCTAACGATCATGTCACGTTAGCCGCGAGCGCCATCTAGCCTGCCAGCGCATGCCGATCCACTACGAGCAGGTGGGCGGGCACGTGGCCCGCATCACGATCGACCGGGCCGAGGCGCGCAACGCCCTCGACCTCCACCACTTCCGCGATCTGGCCAACGCCTGGCGGCGGTTCCGCGACGATCCCGACGACTGGGTGGCCGTGGTCACGGGCGTGGACGGCAGCTTCATGGTGGGCGCCGACCTGAAGACCTACATCCCCCAGATCACCGAGCTGCAGCAGCAGATCACCGCCGGCACGGTCGACGAGATCGACGGCTGCAAGCTGCGCGACGGCACGGATGCCGTGCTGCGCAGCCTCAAGATCTACAAGCCGATCATCGCCGCGGTCGACGGGCCCTGCGTGGCCGGCGGCATGGAGATGCTCGGCGGCGTCGACATCCGCATCGCCACCGAACGGGCCACCTTCGGCGTGATGGAGCCCAAGCGCGGCCTCTTCGCCGGGGGCGGCACCACCGTGCGGCTCCCCCGCCAGCTCGCCTACCCGGCGGCGATGGAGTTCCTGCTCACCGCCGAGGCCTTCCCGGCGCAGCGGGCCCTCGAGCTCGGCCTCCTCAACGAGATCGTGGCCGTCGACGAGCTGGCCGAGCGGGCCCTGTGGTGGGCGGCCCGCATCACCGCCAACGCACCGCTCGCCGTGCAGGCCACCAAGGAGAGCGTCCTACGAGGCCTGGCCGTCGACCAGCGCGCGGCCTACAAGATCGAGAGCGAGCTGGCCGGCCAGATCTTCTCCAGCGAGGACGCCAAGGAAGGCCCCAAGGCCTTCGCCGAGAAGCGCGACCCGATCTGGCAAGGTCGATGACGGGCGCGGGTCACCCCTGAGCGGACCTCGCCTCGAGGTCGGCGATCTGACGCTTGAGGGCGGCCACCTCGGCCTCGAGCTGGAGGATCTGCCGAATGCCCGACAGGGTCACGCCGTCGTCAGCCATCGTGGTGACGTGCTGCACCAGGGCGATCTCCCGGCGGCTGTAGCGGCGCTGTCCGCCGGCTGACCGGGCTGGTTGGACGACCTGCTCGACGTCCAGCCGACGCAGGTAGGCGGGCTGGACGTCGCAGCTCCGATCCACGGGGCGTAAGGTGACACGAACGTCAGAAACGCTGCGAAGGGGACACAGATGGCAGGCATGTGCGAGGGACGGGTTGCGATCGTGACCGGGGCGGGCCGCGGCATCGGGCGTGAGCACGCGCTGATGCTGGCGTCGGAGGGCGCGGCGGTCGTGGTGAACGACCTCGGCGCGTCACCGGCCGGCGAGGGCGCCGACCTGGGGCCGGCCAACGAGGTGGTGGCCGAGATCGAGGCCATGGGCGGGCGAGCCATCGTGAACGGCGCCGATGTCACCAGCTTCACCGAGTCCGAGGCCATGATCGCCCAGGCCGTCGACAGCTTCGGGCGGCTCGACATCCTCGTGAACAACGCGGGCATCCTGCGCGATCGCATGGTGTTCTCGATGACCGAGGAGGAGTGGGACTCGGTCGTCGCCGTGCACCTGAAGGGCCACTTCTGCCCCACCCGCCACGCCGCTGCCTACTGGCGCGAGCAGTCCAAGGCCGGCAATGCCGTCGACGCCCGCATCATCAACACCGCGTCGCCATCAGGCCTGTATGGCAACACAGGCCAGACCAACTACGGCGCCGCCAAAGCTGGCATCGCCGGCTTTACGCTCGTGTGCGCGCTCGAGCTCGCCCGCATCGGGGTCACCGCCAACTGCCTGGCCCCCACCGCCATGACCCGTCTCGTGGAGCCGCTCATGGGCGGTGCCGACAACATCACCGACGAGGTGCGTGAGGCCATCTCGCCTCGCTGGGTCGCCACCGTCGCCACCTGGCTGGCCAGCCCGGCCGCCGCGGGCGTGACCGGCCGCGTGTTCGACGTGCGCGGCGACACGATCGCCGTCGCCGAGGGCTGGCACCGCGGCCCCGACGGCACGAACCCGGGCGATCCCGCCGGTGCCGGCAAGATCATCCAGGAGCTCCTCGCGTCGGCCCGCCCCAACGCCGACCTCGATGGCCGCGACGCCCCCGACCGCTTCTAGCTGGTCCTGTGCACGCTGAGCACCGCGTGACGGTGCTCAGCGTGCACAGAACCGCTGCTACGTGTGCTTGACGAGCGGGATCTTGTAGAGACGCTCCCAGTTGTCGCCGCAGATCTTGCGCTTGCTGTCGTCGGTGAACGGCAGCTTCTCGAACGTGTCGACGGCGTGCGGGAACTGCGAGTCGCCATGCGGGTAGTCGGTGGAGAAGACGAGGTTGTCGTCACCGAACCAGTCGATGTACTGCGTGGCCGTGATCTCCTCGGCCTCGACCCCGAGGAAGCACTGGCGCCGGAAGTAGTCCGACGGCTTCATCGTGAGGTCCGTGGCTTCGTACCAGCCGGTCCACTCGTAGTGCTCGTCGAGGCGCTCGAGCAGCCACGGCGCCCACGAGCAGTTGCCCTCGAGCAGCGCCACGCGCAGGTTCGGGAAGCGCTCGAGCACGCCGCCCCCGCACAGGCTCGTGGTGACGAACTGGATGGCCAGGGGTTGGTTGAACGTGTGCCACAGCATGAGCTTGTCGAGCACCTGGAGCGAGAAGTCGGGCGTGAGGTAGGTCTGGCCACCGCCGTGGAACGACAACGGCACGTCGAGCCGCTCGATCTCGGCCCACAGCGGGTCGTAGGCCGGGTGGTGCCACGGCCGGTTGTTCACACAGCCGGGCGCGAGGAACACCGCCTTGAAGCCGAGCTCCTCCACGCAGCGGCGCGCCTCGAGGACGGCGCCGTCGATGTCGTGGGGCGCCACCATGGCGGCGCCGAACATGCGGTCCGGAGCATGGGCGCAGAAGTCGGCCAGCCAGTCGTTGTAGGCGTGGGCGATGGCCGACGCGTAGGCGGGCTCGAGGCCGTCGCTGCCGATGTGCTCGGACGAGTCGAGGCCGAGCACGAAGAGGCCGCGGCTGGGGAACATCACGGCGAGGTCGAGTCCCTCGACGTCCATGGCCGCCACCTGCGATGCCGCGTCCCAACCCGCCGCCTCGGACGCTGCGTAGACCGACTCG
This sequence comes from Acidimicrobiales bacterium, assembly GCA_046595835.1. Lineage (GTDB taxonomy): Bacteria > Actinomycetota > Acidimicrobiia > Acidimicrobiales > VFJN01 > VFJN01. The sequence goes on from JBKJSO010000082.1 coordinate 5,290, forward strand.
TGCTCGTCGCGCCATCCGGTCTTGCGGCCGTCGACATGCTGCGGGCGCACGCCGCCGAGGCGCAGCAGCGTGTGGTTCTTGACCCGCACCCGCATGTCGCGCGTGAGCTCGGTGAGCCCGATCGGCGCGGCGTGCTTGTACTCCGGCGCGATGTAGTTCTGCCAAAGATCGGCCGGCTCCATCACGTGCAGATCGCTGTCCGCGATGACATGGTCCTTGAGCGCCACGAATCCCCCTGATCGCCGATGCGGTCTCGGCAATCTAACATCAGCGTCATGTCAGCGCCCTCCACCTCCCCCGGCACCGTCATCCCGCCCCTCGTGCGCCGCACGGGTCTCGCCAACTGGAACCGCTACGCGGCGGTGAACGACGAGTTCATCGACATCCACATGGACGGCGACGCCGCTCGTGCCGTCGGTATGCCTGACGTGTTCGGGATGGGCAACCTGAGGATCGCCTACCTGCACAACCTGCTCCGGGACTGGCTGGGCGACTACGGCGACATCGTCGACTTCCGCTGTGAGTTCCGCGGCCTCAACCTCAACGGCGACACCCTCACGTGCACCGGCACGGTCACCGATGAGCGAACGGTCGACGGGCTCCGGCTGGCCGACATCGAGCTCGGCGTCGTGAACCAGGACGCCGTGAACACCACCCCTGCGTCGGCCACGGTGGTGCTGTTCGACGACGGCAAGGCGGTGATGCCCACCCCTCCAGCTGCCACCGAGCCGTCAGGTGCGGCGACGCCCGGCACCTTCCTCACCCAGGCCACCATCGACACGATCGGCCGCACGCTGCCGCCCGTCGCGGCGCCCGCCGTCGGCGCCAACGACGTCGCCCGCTGGGCCATCGCCACCTACTGGCCCGAGGCCCCGCCCGCCGTCTACCTCGATCCCGCGGCGGCGGCCGACACCCCGTGGGGTGGCATCGTGGCCCCGCGGGACTTCGACCCGTTCGCGTGGATGCCCAACCGTCCGTGGAGCGGTGACTGGCTCTGGGGCATGGGCACCGACCCCGGCCAGCGACTCCTCAACGGCGGACAGCGCAACGTCTACGGCGAACCGATCCGTCCCGGCGACGTCATCTCCGTCACCCGTCGCTTCGTCGACGTGGTCGAGCGGGAGACCAAGCGCGGCCCGATGGTCTTCTTCACGAGCGAGTTCCGCTGGACCAACCAGCACGACCAGCTCGTGCGCCTCGGCGAGCAGACGACGATCTACTACTGAGGCCCGACCCCACTGGTTCAGGTGAGGACCTCGGCGGCGGCCTTGAGGGCGTCGTTGGCGGCGGGGACGCCGGCATAGATGGCCGTCTGCATGAGGACCTCGATGAGCTCCTCCTTGCTGATGCCGACGTTGAGCGCGCCGCGCAGGTGGGCCTTGAGCTCCTCGGTCTTGCCGAGCGCGGCCAGCTGAGCGCACGTGACGAGGCTGCGGTCCCGGATGGCGAGACCGGGCCGCGACCAGAGCATGCCGAACGCGCTCTCCGCGACGTAGCGGTAGAAGTCCGGCGCCAGCTTGGCCGCCGGGAACGCGCCCGTCGGGCCAGTAGCCACCTGCGGCCACAACTGGGCCTGGATCGCGCGGCCCTTGGCCAGCAGCTCGTCATCCATCGTCATCTCCTCATTCGGCTTCGAACAGGTTGACCGTGCAGACGCTGCCGCCGCCCACGAGGTGGGCGAGCGCTCGCCGGGCGCCGATCACCTGGCGGGCGCCGGCCTCGCCGCGCAGCTGCTGCACGATCTCGTGCACCATCGCCAGGCCCGTCGGCCCACCGGGATGGCCGCGGGCGATGAGGCCACCGTCGGTGTTGAACGGGATGCGGCCACCGAGCCCCGTGTCGCCCGCTTCGAGCAGCTTCTCGCCCTCGCCCTCGCCGCAGAACCCGAGCAGCTCGTAGTACTCGAGCTCCTCGTTGGCGAAGGCGTCGTGGCAGAGCGCGAGGTGCACGTCGTCAGGACCGAAGCCGGCGTCCTCGTAGGCGAGCCGAGCCGTGGTCGATGTCATCGTCGCCGGGCCGACCACCGGTCCGAGGAACGTGTGGCCCGGTGAGTAGGCCTCGCTCTGCAGCGCGGAGGCAACGGGCCGCACGACGCGACGGTCGGGCTGGTGCCGCTGCACCCACTCGGTGGACGCCACGATCACGCAGGCGGCGCCGACGTCAGCCAAGCACGCCATCATCGCCGTGAGGGGGGAGGCCACCATGCGCGACGCCAGCACCTCCTCGACGGTCACCGTGTGATCGGGTTGGCGGTGGCTGAACGGGTTGAGGGCGCCATGGTTCCAGTTCTTGGCGGCGATGGCGGCGAAGTGCTCGGGCTTCGTGCCGTGGTCGTGCATGCGGCGCTGGGCCCAGAGCGCGAAGTAGGCGGCGGGCAGGATCGTCGAGTCGAGCTGATCTCGGCCCGTGCCGCGGCTGTTGGCGCTGCCGCGGGCCATGTCGGTCATCTTGTCGAAGGCGATGGCCATGGCCACCTCGGCCCGACCCGACGCCACGGCCCAGGCCGCCTCACGGAAGGCCACCAGCCCGGTGGCCGACGCGTTCTCGATGTGCGTCACCGGCAAGCCGGTGAGACCGAGCTCCTTCATCGCCTTGATGCCGATCATGGCGGCGGGCTGGATGTAGCCCACGAACGCCTCGTCGACGTCGGCCAGGGTGATGCCGGCGTCGTGCAGCGCAGCGAGCCCTGCGTCGCGCGCCAGCTCCGACGTGCTGCGCTCGGGGTACCGGTCGAACCGCACCATCCCGATGCCAGCAATGGCGGCTCCGTCGATCTTCACGAGCCCGCCTCGTTCTGTGCACCCTCAGCATCGAATGCCGACGCTGCCGGTGCAGAGAAGCGGGATGTGCCGCCGACGGGGCGGAATCGGTAGATGACGACGTCGTCGCCGTCGCGGTTCGGGCCGAGGTCCTCGAGGTCGAGCTCGAGGGACATGCCGATCTCGAAGTCGTCCGGGCCGCCGACGAGGATCGCCTGGATGCGAGGGCCCTCGGGGAGGTCGACCTGGCCGACGCCGTACGCATCGACGGAGCCGTCCTTCTTGGCGAACAGCGGCACGTGCACGTAGGTCCAGGTGTAGAGGCGACCGGTGGGGCCGAGGAGCACGTCGTCGCAACCCTCGTGGAGGCACTTGGCGCACACGAGGCGCCGCGGGAAGAAGTGTTCGCCGCAGCTCGGGCAGCGACTCCCGAGGAGGCGGGGCGCCTCGGCGAGGTCGTCGGGGATCGTGAAGTAGCCGTCTTCGATCGCAACGCGCGCCATCAGCTCTCCTTTGGGGGGGCAATCGTGAGGGGCACACCGGCGCGCGCCTCGGCCAGGAGCACGAGGTCGCTCCAGTCGTGATCACCGAAGCCGCGCTCGACGGCATCGCCGAGCACGGCGGCCATGGCGCCGGCCATCGCCGCGGGCACGCCCGTTGCCGCCGCCACCTGCTCGATGAGGCCGGCGTCCTTGGCCGCCAGGTCCAGCGCGAACTGAGGAGGCCGGTTACGGGCGTTGATGCCCTCCACGGCGCGGTCGATGAAGAAGTTCGACGCACCGCCCGTGCGCACCACCTCCACGGCCGTGCGCAGGTCGATCCCCGCGGCGGCGGCCAGCGAGAGCCCCTCGAGCGACGCCCACGTGCAGCTGAACGCGAGGAGACTGTTGATCAGCTTCATCGTGGTGCCGGTGCCGACCGGACCGAGGTGGATCGTGGCCCGACCGAGCTGGTCGAGCAGCGGCTGACAGCGAGCCACCGGATCGGTGTCGCCGCCCACCATGAACACGAGCGAGCGCGCTTGGGCACCGACGGCCCCGCCGGTGAGCGGTGCCTCCACGAAGTGGTGACCGGACGCGGCCAGCCGCTCGGCGATCTCCCGGTTGCTGTCGGGGAGCGTGGTGGACAGGTCGAGCAGGATCGATCCCGGGGCGGCGGCGCCCGCCCACTCGGCAGCCACGGCGGCCACCACGGCCGGGTTGGGCAGCGAGGTGACCGTGATCTCGCTGGCCACGGCGACCTCGGCCACCGAGCCCACCGCGGTCGCACCGGCGACGGCCTGGGCCCGGTCCGGATCGACGTCGGTGACCGTGACGGTGTGCCCGTCGGCCACCACGTTCGCCGCGATCGCGCCCCCGATGTTGCCCAGCCCCACCACACCCACGCTCGTCATGGCCCCATCATGCCGGATGAACATGACACGCGTGTCAGATACGGTCTGGCCATGCAGATCCACGGTGCCAACGTCCTCCTCACCGGCGCCTCCTCAGGCATCGGCGCCGCCCTCGCTCCGCGACTGGCCGAGCGAGGCGCCACCGTCGGGATCGTCGCCCGGCGCGGCGACCGGCTGGCCCAGGTGCTCGAGCAGTGCCAGACCCACGCCCCTGGGTCGCGCATGTGGGTCGCCGACCTGGCCGACACCGATGCCGCCGAGGCGGTGGCTCGGCAGGCCGCCACCGAGATGGGCGGCATCGACGTGCTGATCAACAACGCGGCCATCCCGAAGCGGCGCTCCGTCACCACCATCACGATCGACGAGGTGCGCGAGACGATGGCGGTGAACTTCGAGTCGCCGGTGCGCATGACGCTCGCGCTGCTGCCGCACATGCTCGAGCAGGACCGAGGGGTGATCGTGAACGTGTCGAGCTTCGGCGGTCGGGCCGGGATCCTCAACGAGACGGCGTACTGCGCGTCGAAGTTCGCGATGTGTGGCTGGAGCGAGTCCATGGCGCTCGACCTCTGGAAGACCGGCGTCGAGGTCCGCCTCATCCTGCCGGGCGCCATCGACACGGAGATCTGGGACGTGCCCGGCAACGACGAGGCACCGTTCCATGGCGAGCTGCACCCACCCGGTCCGATCGCCGACGGCATCATCGCGGCCATCGAGGGCGACGCCTTCGAGCACTACCTGCCTGACATGAAGGCGATCGCCGAGTTCAAGACGTCAGCCGTCGACGATTTCCTCGCCGGCGTCATCGCCTTCACCGACGAGCAGCGCGGCAAGACCTGAGCCGTTCTCTGCACACCCACCATCGCAATGCGGGGGTGGGTGTGCAGAGAAGCGGGGAGATCAGATCGGGCGCGGGGTGATGAGCTCGAGGACGTTGTCGCGCATGATGGCGCGGGTCTCGTCGTCGGTGAAGGTGGGGATGTCCTTCGTGAAGTAGGTGGGCTCGGGCAGACCTTCCGCGTGGGGGAAGTCGGAGCCGAAGAGCAGCCGGTCGATGCCGAGGGTGTCCTTGAGCAGCGCCATGTCGTCCTCGTAGAAGGGCGCCACCCACACCTGGCGCTTGAACTGCTCGACCGGATGCTCCTTGAAGGCGAAGGGCATCTTGCCGTAGCCGTCGGCCAGGTTGCGGAGCAGGTCGGGCACCCACATGGCACCGTTCTCGATCGCGGCCAGGCGCAGGTTGGGGAAGCGCTCGAGCACGCCGTGGCAGATGAGCGCGGCGAAGGTGTCGGAGATGCCGCGGTCCTGGAAGGCCACGAGCGGGAAGGCGGCGTGCTTGAAGCCCTCGAAGTCGCCCGCACCGGCGCCGCCCGTGCCCCAGAACTTGCCGTACTGCGACACGCCGCTGAGCCCCGCGTGCAATGCCATCGGGATGCCGGCCTCGTTGAGCTGCGCCCACACCGGATCGAACTGGGCGTGCCCGGGCGACACGTAGCCCTCGCCGTTGGGCACCGGACCCGGGATCATGATGAGGATGCGCGCACCCGCCTCGAGGACGCCCTTCACCTCGGCGGCGGCGAGCTCCGGATCGGCCAGCGTGATCATCGGAGCGGCGTAGAGCCGGCCGTCGCCGTTATCGAAGCCCCAGTCGTCGTCGAGCCACTCGTTGAAGGCGCGGAAGGCGGCGTGCAGTGCGGGCACATCGCGCTTCAGGGCCTCCTGCATGCCCACGCCAAGGGTGGGGAAGAGCAGCGCGCCGTCCATCCCCTGCTCATCGAGCAGCTGCAGGCGCGCATCGCGGTTGCGGTAGCCGGGGTGCTCCGACAGCGGGTCGAGGTCGCCGAACATGGTCTTCAGGTCGAGGCCCTTGGCGTTCTTGCCGCGGAAGTAGTCCTCGAGGCTGCCGGGCTTGGCGATCGGGTCGAAGAGTGGGTTGGGGATGAACTTGTTGACCTTCCCGCCCACCAGCAGGCGCCGCTTGCCGTTGATGTCGGCCCACTGCATGCAGCGCTTGGCCATCGACGGGTCGATGTACCGGGTGAAGGCGTCCTCT
>JBKJSO010000148.1:0-4102 GCA_046595835.1 Acidimicrobiales bacterium
CGCCGCCACCACAAGAGCAGGAACTTCCACGAGCGCCTTCAGACGCTTGTGGGGGGCGGGAGCCGCGGTCAGCGGTCGCGCTTCTCCTTGATCTTGGCGGCCTTACCCACCCGATCCCGGAGGTAGTAGAGCTTGGCTCGGCGCACGTCACCGCGGCTGACGACCTCGATCTTGCCGATCGTGGGGGCGTGGATCGGGAAGGTGCGCTCGACGCCGACGCCGTAGGACACCTTGCGGACGGTGAACGTCTCGCGCAGGCCGTCGCCCTGGCGGCCGATCACCGCGCCCTGGAACACCTGGAGGCGCTCCTTGGAGCCCTCCACCACGCGGACGTGGACCTTCAGGGTGTCGCCCGGGGAGAACTCCGGGATGTCCGTCCGGAGGCTGGACTGGTCGACGAGATCGGTGGGTTGCATGGCAGGTCGCTCCGAGAGCAGGCGGTCAGCGGTTTCGTGGGACAGGGAACACTAGGCGGGCGACCGATCCCCGGTCGAACCGGCCTCGTGCCCGTTCTCGGGCGATCTACCGCAATTCTGGCGCGACGGATCGCGCGGGATCGCCGTGGAGCTCGGCGAGGAGCGCTCGCTCCGCCTCGGTGAGGCCGCCTCTGGCGTCGATCAGGTCAGGGCGACGCTCTACGGTGCGCGCGAGGGCCTGGGCCCGGCGCCATCGCTCGACGGCGCCATGGTCGCCCGAGCGCAGCACCCCCGGCACCTCCCAGCCCCGGAACTCGGCGGGCCGTGTGTAGTGCGGGTACTCGAGCAGGCCGTCGCTGAACGACTCGTCGTCGGCCGACGCTCCGTTGCCCATGACGCCGGGCACCAGGCGCGTCACCGCCTCCAGCACCACCATCGCCGCCACCTCGCCGCCACCGAGCACGTAGTCACCGATTGAGAGCTCGGCGTCGACGAGGTGGTCGCGCACCCGCTCGTCGAGCCCTTCGTAGCGGCCACAGAGCAGGCTGAAGCCCTCCCCGGCAGCCAGCTCGCGGGCCTGAGCCTGGTCGAAGCGACGCCCGGCGGGGCTGAGGTAGTGCAGCGGGCGGGGCGGATCGACAGCCTCGACAGCCGCAAACACCGGCTCCGCCATGAGCACCATGCCCGCGCCGCCCCCGAAGGGGGCGTCGTCGACCGGGCGGTGCACTCCCGTGGCGCCGGCCCGCAGGTCGTGGACCCGCAGGTCGATGGTGCCCGCGGCCCGCGCCTTGCCGAGCAGGCTGTGGCCGGCGAACCCGGTGACCATGTCAGGGAAGATGGTGAACACGTCGATGCGCATGACGTCGCCGAGCCTACGGAGCGGACCGTCGTGTCACGAGATCCGGGCCGTGGTCCCCGAATCGGTGACAGCTACAGGCGGCGCGCCCGTCGTGTCACGAGATCGGGGTCGTGGTCCCCGAATCGGTGACAGCTACAGGTCGAAGAGGCCCTCAGGCGGATCGATGGTGACCCGGCCCGGCACGTGATCGGTGATGAACACCACCGGCACGAGCGCGTCGTTGTCCAACACCAGCAGGTCGCTGGCGGGATTGCCCTGCACCTCGACGATCGTGCCCACCTGTGTGCCGTCGACGAGCGCCACGGTGGCGCCGATCAGCTCGTAGACCCACAGCGCGTCGTCATCATCGGCCACGGGCTCGGCGCGCAGCAGCACGCCCCGCCAGGTCTCGGCGACGGCGCGGTCCATGATCCCCGCGAACTGGACGATCCAGCGGTCCTGATGGCGGGCCGAGGACACCACCGTGAGCTCGCCGCGGTCGGTCGTGAGCACCGAGCCCGGATCCAGCCGAGAGGTGCGGTCGGAGGTGAGCGCGACGAGCACCTCGCCCCGCAGCCCGAACGCCTTCGTGATCCGCCCGACCTCAAGCAACATCAAGCGACCCGCGATCGGATCGGACGGCGACCGAGGGGGGTGCGGGAGGGGGGAACGCTCCGTGTGCCCCCCTCGCCCGCGAAGGGGCGGCTCCGCCGTCCCCTGAGCAGCAGTGAGCGCGCCGAAGGCGCACCTGTGAGTTCGTCGAGCAAGCTCCGCTTGCGACGACGAAGCCGGAGGCGAGCCGGCTTCGCCGGTCGCCGGGAGGCACTTGCGGAGGGCGCTCCGAGCGAAGCGAGGCCCGGAGCAAGCAGAGACTCAGTCTTCGAACTCGATGTCGACGTTGACGTCGTCGCGCACGGCGGCGGCGCGCACCACGGTGCGGATGGCGTTGGCGACGCGCCCGCGCTTGCCGATCACGCGACCCATGTCGTCGGGTCCGACGCGGACCTCGAGGCGAACGCGGTCGCGCTGCTCGATGGGGTCGATGCGCACGGCATCGGGATCGTCGACGAGGGAGGTGACGATGAGATCGAGGACGGAGATGGCGGTGGGAGCGGGCTCGTCGTCGCCGCTGTCGCGGTCGTCGCCGTTGTCCGCGCCAGGCGCGTCGTTGGGATCGTCATCGATGCGGTTGATGTCCGCGTCGTCAAGCTCTTGGTCGAGCTGGTCGTCGCCGTCAGTCATGCGTCGGCGGGAGCGTCGTCAGCCGTGACGACGGCGGGCTGGGCCTCGGCCACCTTCAGGAGGCGGGCGACCGTCTCGGTGGGCTGGGCGCCTTTGCTGATCCAGTCGGCCGCGCGGGCCGTGTCGATCTTGACGAGCGACGGCTCGTGGCGGGGATCGTAGGTGCCGATGATCTCGATGAACCGGCCGTTGCGCGGTGACCGCGCGTCGGCCGCCACGACGCGATACGTCGGCTGCTTCTTCTTGCCCATACGCATCAGGCGGAGCTTGACGGCCACTGCAATCGTCCTTTATCGAGGGTGTTCCGCACCGTGTGCGGCGGACCATGGTGGTCCGTGGACTGCTGCTACTGCAACCCGGGGAGGGTGAAGGGCTGCTTGGGCGCAGTGGGTGGCCCGGTGGGTGCCGCGGTGACGCGCCCGCCGCCGCTCCCCTTCTTGCCCTTCTTCGCCTTGCCGCGGGCCTTCTTGGTGCCCGAGAAGCCCGGCATCCGCTTCATGAGCTTCTGCATCTCCTTGAACTGCTTCACCAGCTGGCCCACCTCGCCGGGATCGGATCCCGAACCCTGCGCGATGCGGGCGCGGCGCGAGCCGTCGATGAGGTCGACGTCGGCTCGCTCGGCGGGGGTCATCGAGCGGATGATGGCCTCGATGCGGGCGATCTGGTCGTCCTCGATCTGGGCGCCCTTGAGCTCCTTGGGCATGCCGGGGATCATCCCCACCAACCCAGAGAGGGGGCCCATCTTCTTGAGCTGCTGCATCTGGTCGAGGAAGTCGTCGAGCGTGAAGCGGCCGTCCATCAGCCGCTCGGCGGCCTCCTGGGCGGCGTCCTGCTCGTAGACCTGCTCGGCCTTCTCGATGAGGGTGAGCACATCGCCCATGCCGAGGATGCGCCCGGCCAGCCGATCGGGGTGGAAGAGCTCGAAGTCGCCCAGCTTCTCACCGGTGGACGCGAAGGCGATGCGCTTGCCCACCACCTCCTTCACGCTCAGGGCCGCGCCACCGCGGGCGTCGCCGTCGAGCTTCGTGAGGATCACCCCGTCGAGCGCGAGGGTGCTGTTGAAGGACTCAGCGACGGTCACGGCGTCCTGGCCGGTCATCGCGTCGACGACGAGGAAGGTGTAGTCGGGGCTCGTGGCCTCGGAGATCTGCCGCACCTGCTCCATGAGCTCGGCGTCGATGGCGAGGCGGCCGGCGGTGTCGACGATGACGACGTCCTTGCCGAGCCGCTTGGCTTCGGCGACGCAGGCTTGTGCGACGGCGACAGGGTCACCCTGACCGGAGGCGACGATGTCGTCGTCGGCTGAGAAGACCGGTACGTCGACCTGCTTGGCCAGTGTGCGCAGCTGCTGCACGGCTGCGGGGCGCTGGAGGTCTGCACCGACGAGCAGGGGATTGCGGCCCTGCGCCTTGAACCAGCGGGCGAGCTTGGCCGAGTTGGTGGTCTTTCCGGAGCCCTGGAGGCCGGCCATGAGCACCACGGTGGGCGGCTTGGCCTCATAGGTGATCTTGATGGTCTCTCCGCCGAGGGTGGCGATGAGCTCCTGGTGAACGATGTCGATGACCTGAGCCGCCGGATCGAGCGCTGCGTGCAGGTCTGCACCGAC
>JBKJSO010000195.1:0-3826 GCA_046595835.1 Acidimicrobiales bacterium
CGGAACCACACCACAAGGAACACCATGGCGCAGCACGACAACATCGACGCACCCGAGGCCCTGCTCACACCCAGTGAGGTGGCGGCGCTGTTTCGAGTCAACCCCAAGACGGTGACCCGCTGGGCGCGATCGGGGAAGCTCACAGCCATCCGCACGCTCGGCGGGCACCGCCGCTTCAAGGCATCGGAGATCCGCCGCTGCCTCGAGGAGATGTCGCACGAACCGAACTGAGGCAGGCCGCTGCGGGCGACGCAGCGCTCCTGGCACTTCCTGTCGGCTCGCCCGCAGCTCCTGTCGTTCTCGCCGCCGTCCCGGGACATTCGGGGCGGCGGCGAGCAGCCCACCAGAACGATGACGGCGCCCACCATCCGCTCGGGCGCCGTCTTCGCGTTTTCCGTGCTCCGACGGGGGCGCGGTACCGTCGCCGCCGGATCCGGGCGCACCCGCCCGACGGCAACGAGATCGGTGACCCCATGGCCACGCCCACCGCAGCCTTCTCCATCCGCCTTCGCGTGCGGCTCGACAACCGTCCGGGCACGCTGGGCCGTCTCGCCACGACGATCGGCGAGGTAGGCGGCAACATCACCGCCATCGGGGGCTTCGACGTGCGGGGCGCCCACCTCGACGAGGACGTCATCGTCAACTGCTCGTCGGAGGACCACATCGACAAGGTGGTGGCCGCCGTGCGAGGCGTCGAGGGCCTCGAGCTGGTGGATGTGTCCGACCGCACCTTCGCGATGCACGCCGGGGGCAAGATCGAGACCCTCTCGCGGGTGCCCGTGGCCGACCGCGACGACCTTTCGATGGCCTACACGCCGGGCGTGGCCCGGGTGTGCACGGCCATCCAGCACAACCCCGCGCTCGTCCACGAGCTCACGATCAAGAAGAACACCGTCGCCATCGTCACCGACGGCACCGCCGTGCTCGGCCTCGGCGACATCGGCCCGGCCGGCGCCCTGCCGGTGATGGAGGGCAAGGCGCTGCTGTTCAAGGCCTTCGGTGGCGTGGACGGCTTCCCGATCTGCCTCGACGTGTCCTCGCCGGAGGAGATCATCGAGACGGTGGTGCGGATCGCCCCCGTGTTCGGCGGCATCAACCTCGAGGACATCGCGGCGCCGGCCTGCTTCGAGATCGAAGACCGCCTCAAGGAGCTCCTCGACATCCCCGTCTTCCACGACGACCAGCACGGCACCGCGGTGGTGGCCCTCGCCGCGCTGCAGAACGCGCTGCGCATCGTCGACAAGCCGATGGAGAGCCTGCGCGTCGTGGTGGCCGGGGTCGGCGCCGCAGGCGTGGCCTGCAGCAAGATCCTGCTGGAGGCGGGTGTGGCCGAGATCATCGGCGTCGACCGCCAGGGGGCGATCTGGGAGGGTCGCGACGACCTGAACTTCGCCAAGCAGTGGTTTGCCGAGCACACCAACCGTGAGCGCCTCGAGGGGTCGCTGAGCGACATCATCGCCGGGGCCGACGTGTTCCTCGGCGTCTCGGGCCCCGGCCTGCTCACGGCATCCGACCTGCGCCGGATGGCCAAGGACCCGATCGTGTTCGCCATGGCCAACCCCGACCCGGAGATCCGCCCCGAGGAGGCCGATGGCCTCGCCGCGGTGATCGCCACCGGTCGCAGTGACTACCCCAACCAGATCAACAACGTGCTCGCCTTCCCCGGCATCTTCCGGGGCGCGCTCGACGTCGCCGCCACGGCCATCACCGAGGGCATGAAGCTGGCCGCCGCCCGTGCCATCGCCGAGGTGGTGGGCGACGAGGTGCGCGCCGACTACGTGGTCCCGTCGGTGTTCGACACCCGCGTCGGCCCGCTCGTGGCGGAGTACGTCGCCGAGGCGGCCGTCAACGAGGGCGTCTGCCGCACCGCCACCGTCTGACACCCCCACTCTCCCCTTCTGTGCGCACGCAGCCACGGCATCCGGGGCTGCGTGCACACAGAACCGGTTTGGGTGGGGGTTGGCTGGCTGGGGGCGCTGGGGGATCGGCCACTAGCGTTGTCGGCCGTGGAGCCTGATCTCGTCGCCCCCTCACCCGGGTACTGCCCTGCCCCGGCGGCCAACGGGATGCCCAGGCACACGTCGCCCGCCGACCTGCGCATCCGGCGACTGCTCCGGCTACCGCTCGACGCCCCCAAGGCCAGCGAGGCGTCGGCTCGCTCCCTCGTGGAGCGGTCGCTGCTCATCTCGATGGTGCGCTGCCTGCTCACCTACGTGGTGCTGCCCTTCGTGGCGCCGATCCTCGGCATCGGCCTGGGCGTGGCTCCCGTCATCGGCATCCCCGTCGGTGCCGTGGCCATCGTCGCCAACGTGGCGTCGATCCGTCGGTTCTGGCGAGCCGACCATCGCTACCGCTGGCACTACACCGCGCTCGCCGCGGTGATCATCCTGCTGCTCACCTGGCTCATCGTCGCTGACGTCGTCGACCTGCTGACCTGACCCGCGGGGCTGACGCCCCGCCCCCGCTTGGCGACCCGGTGACCGAGGCGCCGAACCCGCCCCCGGCTGGCGACCCGCCCCCGGCTGGCGCCGAACCCGCGACGATTCGGCCACAGATCCGTAGCCAGGTCGTCGCGGGTTCGCTGATCTTGGGGGTTGACGCGTACGAGGGACGCCCGTGGGCGTCCCTCGTGGTGGTGCTGGGGGGAAGTGGGGGCTGGGTCAGCCGAGCGAGTCGCCGGCCGGCGGGGCGCCGTCGGGGCCGCCCGGGTCGGTGCCGTTCACCCGTGCGGTGATGCGCTCGACGAGGTTGGCCTTCATCTCAGCGGCACGGGCGGCGGCGATGCGGCCGTTGGCGACCGCCTCATCGATGTGGGTGGTGGCGTCGGCGACGAGCGCGTCGATCACCTTCTGCAGCTCGACGTTGTGGGCCTTGGCCACGTCGGCCACGGTGGTGCCACCCTCGAGGGCGGCGCGCAGGTCGGCGGCGCTGATGCCGATGGCATCGGCGGCCGCTCGCAGGCCGCGGAAGCCGTGGTGATCGCCGCCGGCGCCGCCGGGTCCACCGGGACCGTGCTCACCCCATCCGGTGCGGTTCACCAGCGTGTTGACGCGATCGGGCAGCGAGGCCTCGAGCGCCTTGAGGCGGGCGGTGCCGTCCGCCACGAGCGCGTCGATCACCGTCTGGAGGTCGACGCCTTGGTCGGTGGCCACCTGGGCGATCGACTTGCCACCCTCGAGGGCGCTGCGCAGGTCGGCAGCGCTCATCCCGAGCGCCTTGGCGGCCACGGCGAGGCCCTCGCCGCGGCGCTCGAAGGGGCGGCCGGCGTGTTCGTCGGCGGTGGCCGAGGAGGCGGAGGTGCTGATCGACGTCGTGCCGTCCTGCGCGTTGGACAGGTTGGGGGTGCCGAGCAGCGCCCCCGCCACACCGCCGCCGGTGAGGGCGAGGGTGAAGGCTGCGGCGCCGAGGAGCTTGCGATTGGGGGACATGAGGGGGTTCCTTCCGTGGTGGTTCTTCGCTGGGAGCACCATGCCAAGCGAACCTCAGAGGAACCTGTGGATCACCGCGGATGTCTCGCAGACCCCCACCGCCCGGGCCTACTCCTGGGGCAGCGGGCTGACCTCGTTGGCCAGCTGGAGCTGATCGAGCAGGGCGAGCCCGAACACCGCGGCGATCGTGGCGTAGGCCGCGGCGCCGATCCCGTAGACGGCGTAGGCGAGCAGCGCCACCACCCAGGGGGCGAGGAGGCCGATGTGCACGGACCGTCGGCCGATCCAGCCGCGCACGTAGAGCGAGTCGAGCGCCTGCACGATGAGCACGCCGATCGCCAGCCCGATCGCCATCGTGCCGGAGCGGAACCCGACGGTGAGCAGCAGCAGCGGCACCG
>JBKJSO010000006.1:0-6660 GCA_046595835.1 Acidimicrobiales bacterium
GCCACGCTTGCGGAGGCGCCAAGCAAGATCCCGGCTGCCGCCGCCACGAGGAGCGGTCCCGCGACGATCGACATCCGCTGGGCCCGCGTGGCCCCGAGTGTGCGCAGCGCGGCAGTCGCGTTGGCGGTACGGCGGATCCGGCGCGGCGCCAGCTGCAGCAGGAGCGCACCCGCCGCCAGTGCCAGCACCGCCGCGACGATCCGCAGCGCGATGACTTGGACATCGAGCGCTCGCTGGACGGTGCTGCCCTCCTCCGAGATCAGCCCGACTGTGAACGACGGTTCGTCACCCAGCGCTGCTGTGGCCTCCCGTTGGAACTGCGGAAACGATCCGTCGCCCCCTCGCAGGCGTGCCATCCCAAAGCCCGGGACCACGCCGATCTCCGGGTGGGCGGGTAGAAACCCCGGCGGCAGGTACACGATCGGTCCGCCCGCGTTCCCGCCGATGTCGAGTGGCGTGCGCACGATTGCCGCCACCTCGAGATCCACCGGCACGACCTCGTCGTGGTCGGCTGCGCCCGTCACGGCGTCCGCGGAGGCTGCCTCCATGTGCAACACATCGCCCGGGCTCGCCTTGAACTGCGTAGCGAACACCTCGTTGACCGCCATCCGATCCGTTTCGTCGGGAGCGGGCATGGTGCCGGCGAGCACGCGCGGGCGCTGCACGTCGTACAGCCAGGTGCCGTCGTTGCTCGCGAACCCACCGCCCTCGATGGATGCCTCGGGAGGAGCGTTGCGGGGGATGATCTTCACATAGCCGAAGGGAGCCAGCTTCTCGACCGTCGGGAGTCCCGCGAGGTCGGCGAGGCGGTCGGGTGCCTCCTCGACCCCGATGAAGACGTGCCCGTCATCAACGGATGAGCGGAAGCGGTCGAAGGAGGTGTCGGCCCGCCGCGCTCCGGCCAATGTGAGCATGACACCGCCCGCGCCCACGACGACCACCAGAGCAACTCCGAGGAGCTGTCGCCACGAGCGTCGCAGCTCGGCATGGGCCAGCCGGATGGCCGTCGTCACGTCGCCTCCCCCAGCGGAAACGGGGCAGGCAGGGCTCCCGTATTGCCGGAGCCTCGCACGTCGAGATGGTGCAATGCGGACATTGGTCCATTGAGCGCTTCGCGTCCGTCAGCGTGGAGGGTGCTGGCTGGCCTCGCGGTGGGGTGGGTACCACCCCACCGGCTCGACGTACCGTTGCTGCATGGCTGAGTACACCGCACCCCTGCGCGACATGCGCTTCGCGCTCGAGCACCTCGCTGATCTTGCCGGCGTGGCCGCCCTCCCGGGCTTCGACCACGTCGACAGCGATGCGGTGTTCAGCATCCTGGAGGAGAACGCCCGGTTCATGGAGGACCTCGTGGCGCCGCTCAACCGAGTGGGCGATCTGCAGGGCAGCGTGCGCAACGACGACGGCACCGTCACCACGCCCGAGGGGTTCGCGGCCGCCTACAAGGCCTACGTCGAGGCCGGGTGGGGCGCCGTGTCGTTCCCGCCCGAGTACGGCGGCGGCGGGTTCCCGTGGCTGATGAGCGTGGCCATGCAGGAGGTCCTGACCTCGGCGAACATGGCCTTCTCGATGTGCCCACTGCTCAACCAGGGCGCCATCGACATGCTGCTGCACCACGCATCCGAGGAGCACCGCGAGACCTACCTGCCCAAGATGGTGACGGGCGAGTGGACGGGCACGATGAACCTCACCGAGCCCCAAGCCGGTTCCGACGTCGGCGCGCTCACCACCAAGGCGGTGCCCCAGAGCGATGGCAGCTACCGCATCACCGGCACGAAGATCTTCATCTCCTTCGGCGAGCACGACATGTCCGAGAACATCATCCATCTGGTGCTGGCCCGCACCCCGGCAGCGCCACCGGGCACCAAGGGCATCAGCTGCTTCATCGTGCCGAAGTACCTGCCCGACGCGGACGGCGCACCGGGCGAGCGCAACGACGTCACCTGCGTGGCGATCGAGCACAAGATGGGCATCAAGGCCAGCCCCACCTGCGTGCTGTCCTACGGCGAGCAGGGCGAGGGGGCGATCGGCTTTCTCATCGGCGAGGAGAACGCCGGCATGCGGTACATGTTCACGATGATGAACAACGCGCGCCTGTCGGTGGGCCTTGAGGGCTTGTCGTTGTCGGAGCGGGCGTTCCAGATGGCCGTGGCCTACGCGAAGGAGCGCAAGCAGGGTCGGGCCCCAGGTGCGCCGGCGGGGGAGCAGAGCACCATCATCGACCACCCCGATGTGCGCCGGATGCTGCTCACGATGCGGGCCTCGATCGAGGCGCTGCGTGGGATCGTCTACCTCAACGCGGCGGCCATTGACCAGGCCACCCACAGCGCCGACGCCGCGGATCGAGCGGCGGGCGCCGAGCTGGCCGACCTCCTCACCCCCGTGTCCAAGGGCTGGGGCACCGACCTCGGCGTCGAGCTCACGAGCCTGGCCATCCAGGTCTTCGGCGGCATGGGCTACATCGAGGAGACAGGGGTGGCCCAGCACTTCCGCGACGCCCGGATCGCGCCGATCTACGAGGGCACCAACGGCATCCAGGCCATGGATCTCGTGGGCCGCAAGCTTCCGATGCGAGCCGGCGCCGCCATTGGCGACTACCTCGCACGCATCGAGCGCGTCGATGCCGAGCTCGCCGACGCGGGCGCCGACCTGGCATCCATCCGCCTGTGCCTCGCCGACGGCCTCGCCGCCCTGCGCACCGCCACCGACTGGTTGCTCGCCAACGGGATGGCCAACCCGCTCGACGCACTGGCGGGTGCCACCCCCTACCTGCGGCAGTTCAGCATCGTGACCGGTGGATGGCTCATGGCCCGACAGGCGCTGGCTGCCAGCGCGGCGCTCGCCGACGCGTCGCCGGGCGACAAGGCCTTCTACGAGGGCAAGGTGCTCACGGCCCGATTCTTCTGCGAGCAGCTCCTCCCGCAGGCCGCCGGGCTCGTGTCGGCCATCACGGCCACCAACCGCGACCTGGCGGCGGCCGCCTTCTGACGGGTCACGCGCCGAGCAGGTCGGAGAGGTCGTCGAGGTAGCTGTGGCGTTGCACGACCCGTGCGAGGCGATGGTACGGGTGCAGCGGCGAGAGGTCCCGGAGCCGGACCGTAGGCGGGAACGCCAGGAGATCGCGCACGTCGTAGGCGATCGAGTACACCCGCAGGCGGTCGAGCTGCTGCGGGAACGAGAACAGCGCCGGGTAGTCCTCCGCGAGCCAGCCCGGGACGTCTTCGTAGTCATCGGCGTGGGTGACCGCGACGAACCGGTCGCCCACGTGGAGCTGCGGATAGGCGCAGCAGCGCAGCACGATGTCGAGATCGAGGTCGGCCGGGCCGGAGCGGGCCCACTCCACGTCGAGCAGTGCCGTGATGTCCCCCGCGTGCCACAGCACGTTCTCGAAGGTGACGTCGCCATGTACGAGCGTGGTGGCTGTGAAGGGCTGCAACGCGGACTCCAGCCGGGCCACGAGCTCGCTTGCCTCGCGGATCAGCAGCACGTCGACGTGGTCGAGCCGCGCGGCGCGCCCGAGGGCCTCGATCACGGGCAAGGTCGGGTCGACGGCGCCCACCTCGAGGAGCTGCGGTGTGCCGGAGACCGGTGGGAGATCCGCCGGTGATTCGGTGGCGTGGATCGCCGCCAGTCGCAGGGCCAGCTGTTGCACGGCGCGGCGTCGTTCCACGGGTCGCAGGTCGGGCCAGTGGTGGGCCAGGGGTGTGCCAGGGACTCGCTCGGCGATCAGCCAGTCCTCACCATGGGACCCGCCGCGGGCGACGATGTGGGGGTAGCCGACCACCGAGGGCAGCACGTCGGCGAGCATGGCTTCACGGGCGAGTCGGTTGTCGTGACTGCGGTTCACCCGCACGACGTGGGTGGGCGTGAGCCACACCTCGTTCGTCACGCTGCTGGCCCGCTCGAGCGGGGCGCTGGGATCGAGGCCGGCCCCTCGCAGCGCGGTGCGGGCCCGCAGCTCGGCCAGCGCCGTCCCTTTTTGCCCGTTGGCCATGGCCTCCCACTCCGACCGGCCCGTCGAGGACCTTCGCCAACCTACTTCGTCACGTCGTCGAGGCCGCGGAGCGCGCGAGAACCGACGCCCCGAGTGTCGGCCAGTGCTCGAGCGCCTCGAGGCCGTCGACCATCAGGCCATGTCCCACACCATGTTCAGACCACCCTCCCCACGGAGCAGCTCGATGGGGTCGTGCTTGTCGATGTGGCCGATCAGCCCGAAGTACACGCCGTAGCCGCACAGCTCCTGAAGGCGCTGCTCGAACCCGGCCGCGACGGCCCGCGGGATCCCGAGCTGCTGGTTCTCCTGCTGGCGGATGTAGCCGGCGCAGTAGTTCATGGCCACGCCCACGCGCCGCTCGCCCGTGGTGTTGGCCCCCCCGCCGTGCCACAGGCTGCCGTGCCAGACGAGGACCGAGCCTCGGGGCATCTCTGCAGGGATCGAGTCGTAGTGCTGGCCGTAGACGGGCGACTCGTCGGCTCTGTGCGACCCCGGGACGATCCGGGTGGCGCCGTTGGCCTCCGTGAAGTCGGTGATCGCCCACATCGTGTTGCACACGGTCGGCGGGTGCGGCTTCGGAATGGGCATCAGCTGGTCGTCAGCGTGGATGGGCTGGGGGGTCTCGCCTCCGCAGATGGCGATCGAGGACAGCGACGAGATCAGGCACCCGGCATCGAGCACGCCCTCCACGACGGGCAGCACGTTGGGGTGCACGGGGATCCGTGCGAAGACCTTGCCGTGCACGAGCAGGTTGTAGATCCGAACGGTCTGGCTGCCCTCGAAGTCGTTCTTCGCGGGCACCACGGCAAGGTCGGTCTCGAGGCGGTGGAGCTCGCGTTCGATCTCGTCGAGGAGGTCGGTCTCGATGGCGTCAGGGACGATGGTGTAGCCCTCGTCCGCGATCCGATCGGTGTGGGAGGCCAGCTCTTCAGGCGTCATGGTGCGCACGAAGCGAACGTAGCCGGATAGGTTCAGAACCATGTCGATCTACGACCACAAGATGCAGGCCCTCGACGGCGCGGCCCTCGACCTCCACGACTATGAGGACAAGGCGCTCCTCATCGTGAACGTGGCGTCGAAGTGCGGCCTCACCCCGCAGTACGCGGGGCTCGAGAAGATCCAGGAGGAGTACGCCGCCCGCGGGTTCTCGGTGCTGGGCGTGCCCTGCAACCAGTTCCTGGGCCAGGAGCCTGGCACCGCCGAGGAGATCGCCACGTTCTGCTCCACCACGTACGGCGTCACGTTCCCGCTGGCCGAGAAGGTCGACGTGAACGGCGACGACCAGCACCCGCTCTTTGCCGAGCTCACCGCGGTGGCCGATGCCGAGGGCAAGGCGGGGGATGTCACCTGGAACTTCGAGAAGTTCCTCGTCGCCCCCGGTGGCGCCGTCACCCGGTTCCGGCCCCAGGTGGAGCCCGAGGACCCGGCGCTGGTCGGCGCCATCGAGGCGGTTCTCCCCGTCTGACGATGCGGGGCTGACCAGGCTGCGCCGGTAACCTTGTCCAGAACACCATGAACGACATCGACATCGACATCACCGCGCCCGACCCCACTCCCCCCGAGCCCGTCGCCCCGCTCACCTTCGCCTCCCTCGGGGTCTCGCCCCGCCTGGTCGACGTGCTCACCAGCCAAGGGATCCTCGAGCCCTTCGCCATCCAGCGCCTCTCGATCGCCGACGCGCTCGCCGGTCGCGATGTGTGCGGCAAGGCCAAGACCGGCTCCGGCAAGACGCTCGCCTTCGGGCTGCCCCTCCTCGATCGCCTCGCCAAGGCGGAGCCCCGCAAGCCGCGCGGCCTCGTTCTCGTGCCCACGCGCGAGCTGGCCCTCCAGGTGCACGACGTCCTCGCCCCCCTGGCCAAGGCCATCGGCAGTCGGGTCGTGGCCGTGTACGGCGGCGCCGACATGAACAAGCAGATCAGCGCGCTGGCCGACGGCGTCGAGGCGATCATCGCCACCCCCGGTCGCCTGATCGACCTCGTCGACCGCAAGGAGGTGGAGCTCGGTGGCCTCGAGATCGTGGTCGTCGACGAAGCCGACCGGATGGCCGACATGGGCTTCCTGCCGCAGGTCGAGTGGCTGCTGCGCCACGTCGACTCCCAGCACCAGACGCTGCTCTTCTCCGCCACCCTCGACGGTGTGGTCGACGGCCTCATCAAGCGCTACCAGCACGATCCCGTGTACCACGAGGTCGCCTCCGACACGGTCACCGTTGATGCCATGCTCCACCGCTTCGTGGGCGTGCACGAGATGGACAAGGTGAAGGTGGCCGCCGCCATCGCCCGCAACAGCGGTCGGGTGCTTGCCTTCACGAACACGAAGCGCGTCGCCGACCGCCTGGCCGCGGCCCTCAACGACGAGGGCGTGAAGACGGCTGCCATCCACGGCGACCTGCGCCAAGGTCAGCGCGAGGATGCCCTCAAGCAGTTCACCTCCGGCAAGCTCGAGGTGCTCGTCGCCACCGACGTCGCGGCCCGCGGGCTGCACATCGACGACATCGACGTCGTCATCCACTACGACCCGGCGCCCGACCACAAGACCTACCTCCACCGCTCCGGTCGCACCGCTCGCGCTGGCTCCAAGGGGATGGCCGTGAGCCTGTCGATCTGGAACGAGGAGCTGCACATCAAGCGCCTCCAGAAGCGCATCGGCGTGCTGCAGCCCATCAC
>JBKJSO010000260.1:0-6492 GCA_046595835.1 Acidimicrobiales bacterium
CCGAAGGCCGCCGCCACGAGCGTGGCCGCGACGAGGCCGAGCACCGATCCCGATCCGAAGAACTTCCCCATGGTCGAGGCGCCGACCCCGACGAAGGTGTACTGGCACAAGGAGATCTGTCCGGAGTACCCCACGAGCACGACGAGCGAGAGCATCACCATCGCGACGACCAGTCCGGTGCTGGCGTTGAAGAGCTGCGTCTCCGACAACGCGCTGGCCACCAGCGCGGCCAGTGCCACGAACAGTGCACCGCGACGCAGCGACGTGGCCAGCCCTGGCACGCGCGGGACGCGGGCTCCCGCGATTCGGCCGACCTGCAGACGGCTCTGTGGCATCAGCACGACGACCGCGAAGAGGAACACGGTAGTGACCACCGGCAGCAGCTCAGCCAGCACCCCGCCCGTTCCGAGGATCCCCACGCCGAAGCTGAACCGCTGGCTGTAGCCGATGAGGTAGGCCTGAGTGATGCCGAGCACCAGCGCCCCCACGAACGTGAGGGGGAGGTTCCGCAGGCGCCCGAGGATGGCGGCGGCGTAGCCCTCCACCACGAGCAGCGTGAGGAACAGGTGGTTGTAGCTCCGGCCCGGAGCGATGAGCACGCCCGCCAAGGCGGCCATCACGCATCCCAGCACCCACGCCAGCTGCGAGACCCGCTCGGGCAGGGCGCCGTTGAGCTCCGCGAGCTCCGCGTTGTCGACGACCGCCCGCATGGCCACGCCCGCGCGGCTGCGGAACAGGACGAGTCGCAGTCCCCCCGCCACTGCGGCCGTCACGACCAGCACGATCACCTGGTGGGCGGAGACGCTGACACCCACGACATGGAAGCGGGTGCCCGGGAGGAACTCCGAGGTCCGGCGCAGCTCGGTGCCTGACCACACCCGCGTGGCGATGCCGTAGAGCAGCACGAGCAAGCCCACCGTGACGACGAGCGACACCCCGGTCGGCTTGCCGGCCAGCGGGCGCATGAGCACCCGCTCGATGAGCAGGCCAAAGAGCGGCGCGAAGACTCCGAGGACGAGGAGCAGCGCAGGCCAGGTGCCCCAGCCCCAATCCTCCTTCACCTGCCAGTAGAGGAAGGCCGCCACCATCGCGATGGCACCATGGGCGAAGTTGAACACGCCCGAGGTGGTGTAGGTGACGACCAGGCCGCTGGCCGCGATCGCGTAGATCGAACCGGTGACGATCCCTACGATGGTGAAGGCGAGCAGGTCTTGCATGGCTACTCCGAGAGCGGCTGGAAGCCACCGGTGGTGCAATCGAAGCCGGTCGCCGGGTGCTCGCGCACGAACTTGCTGCCCTGGATCCGGATCACGATGAAGCAGTTGGTGGCCTTCTTGCCGGCCGGGTTGGTCGGCGCGATGAGCCCGTTGGCGTCAAAGCTGGTGACGGTGCGCAGCGCGGCGAGCACCTTGTCGCGCGTGATGGCGGGGCCGGCATCGTGCAGCGCCTTCTCCAGCAGCCGGCCCGACGACCACGCGAACAGCGCGAACAGATCCACGTCCTGGTTGGGATCGACCTTGGCCATCCACTCGCGGAAGAGCTTGACCTCAGGCAGGTTCGCATCCCCGCCGAGGAACAGGGCGTGGGTGACATCGATGCGCGCCCCCTCCGCGGCGGGTCCCGCCGCCTTGAGGAAGGCCTCCGAGTAGGCCGTCGAGCCGGGGTTGATCAGGGTCGGGTGGAAGTCCTGCTCGGCCATCGTGTTGATGAGGGCGGCGATCTGGTCGGCCTGGCCCTCCCACATCACGTTCTGCACCCCGGCGTTGCGCATCTGGATGACATCGCCCGTGTAGTTGGGCTCGTTGGGCTGCACCTCACGCGTGTAGACGATCTTGTAGCCAAGCCCCTCGAGCACCTTGCGCTCGCGGCGCGCCGAGATCCGCGCCGTCTCCACGGCCGAGACGAACATGGCCGTCTTCTTGAACGGCTCCGGGCCGAAGCTCTTGAGGAAGTACTTGGCCGGCCCCGTCTCCCAGCCCGGCGGCACCGGTACCGGCGCGAAGTTGTTGGGCAGGGTGAAGCGGTTCGGGTCGAGCGGGACACCGACATCGGGGATGTTGGTGCCCTGCAGCTCCGACACCCCGCCGCCGTCGACCACCGAGAAGGAGCCCATGAACCCGAGCACCGAGTCCTTGAGGGCCTTGTGGGCGTTCTTGTTGCGGCCGGTGTCGAGGCCGTCGTCGCCGCTCTTCACCTCGATGAGCCGACCGTCGATGCCGCCCTGGCTGTTGATCATCGCGGCCCATGCCTGAGCGCCTACGAGCGCTCCATGGAAGAGCCCCGGAACCGGCCCTGAGAGGGTCGAGACGTTGCCGAGGTAGATGCGATCCTTGGTGACGCCGACATCCGTGGCCCCACCGTTGCCGCCCGTCGGAGCGGTGGAGGCCGCCTTGGCGGTGCCCCCGGTACCGCCAGCGCCCGAGGCACCGGCGCCGGCACCGCTGCCCCCGCTCGCGTCCGGCGCTACGGCACCCGCGTCGGCCGGGCCGGCCAGGCCCGTCCCATCGGCGGCAGTACGTCGCGCTGACGCGGCCGCGCCCTGGGTCACACCGTCCTGGGAGGCTTCGGCCAGCACCTGCTCGCGCGTCACTCTTCCCCCGCAGGCGCCCGCCAGCACCAGGCACACGAGCAGACCGATGGCACCGTGACGTCGCATCGGACCCCTTTCCCCTGACCTGATCCCCCGTCAGATATCACATTCTCCGCGAACCGGGCGAAACCCTTCCTCGGGTTCGAGACCTCCGCCTGCTCGCCGGTGCGACACCCGTGTGGACCCCCGGAGCGGTGTCAGCTGCCGAAGTCCCATCCGTGGCCGCTGCGGTACGCGCCGAGGACGTTCTTGGCGATGAGGACCTTGTGCACCTCATCCGGGCCGTCGGCAATCCGCAGCGTGCGCGCCCCCAGGTACATCCCTGCCAACGGCAGATCGTTCGACACCCCCGCCGCTCCCCACACCTGGATGGCCCGGTCGACCACGCGCGTGTAGGCCGCGGGCACGGCGATCTTGATGGCCGAGATGTCGGTGCGAGCGGCGTCGAGCCCCTGGTCGACCTTCTCCGCGGCGTGGATCGTCATCAGCCGGGCGGCCTGGATGTCGATGTAGCTGTCGGCGATGAACCCTTGGATGAACTGCTTGTCCTGGAGGAGGCCGCCGTGGACCTCACGGGTGAGGGTGCGCTCCACCATCAGGTCGAAGGCGCGCCACATCTGGCCCACGGAGTTCATGCAGTGGAAGATGCGGCCCGCCCCGAGTCGATCCTGGGCGGCCTGGTGGCCCTCGCCCACCCGCCCGAGGATGTTGTCGGCGGGGATGCGCACGTCGTCGTAGATCACCTCGCAGTGGTCGGAGGTGGGCCGCCCCCAGATCCCGATGCCCCGCACGATCTCCACGCCGTTCGTGGCGGTGGGCACGATGAACTGCGCCATGGTGCCCTCGCGCCGCTTCGCCGCCTCGTCGCTGTCGGCCACACGGGCCATCACGATGAAGAAGTCGGCGTCGATCCCGTTCGAGGTGAACCACTTGTGGCCGTTGATCACCCAGTGGTCCCCGTCGAGGACCGCGCTCGTGGTGATGCTGCGCGGATCGGAGCCCGCGTTGGCGGGCTCGGTCATGCTGAACCCGGACTGCATCTCCCCCGCGATGAGCGGGAGGAGCCACTGCTGCTTCTGCGCCTCGGTGCCGTACTTCACGAGGATCGACTGGTTGCCCGAGTTGGGCGCCACCACGCCGAAGAGGCTCGCGGCACCGATGCCGTAGGCCAGCACCTCGTTCATGTAGGCGTGGGTGAGGAAGTCGAGGCCCATGCCGCCGTACTCCTGCGGTAGGTGCGGCGCCCAGAGCCCGGCGTTCCACACCACCTCCTTGATCTCCTCGCGCAGCTGCACCGCCTCCCGGCGATCGTGGTCACTCACCTCCCCGTTGCGACCCAGGTTCCAGAGCCTCGCCTCGTTGGGCAGGATCCACTCGTTGACGATCTCCGCCGTGCGCATCCGGATGTCGTTCGTGCGCTCATCGAGGGTCGGGATCGGGTTCACGTGCATGGCCATCCCCCCACGCTGGCGCATGACAGCCCTCGGAACAACCAAGCGTTGGTGGGTCCCCGGTAGGGTCGGTCAGGTCAGGGCGACGCCGAGGGCGGCCGCGGCCACGCCTGCCGCGCACGAGACGCCGACGTAGACGCTCGCCAGCACGAGCCGGCGCTGCTCAGCGAGCGCGACCGCGTCGCGAGCGAAGCTGGAGAAGGTGGTGAAGGCCCCGAGGCCGGCCAGACCCACCACGGTGATCACCGGCGGCGCCGTGTCCCACAGCAGCCCGAGCCCGAACGATCCCACCACGTTGACGCCGAGCGTGCCGAACGGGAAGCCCTCGTGACGGTTCCAGCGTCGGCCGGACTCAGCCCGAGCCAGCGCGCCGATCGCCGCGGCCACGACGAACCCGATGGCCGTGATCACGGCTCCTCCTCGAGCGGCAGCCCGATGGAGCGCACGCGGCGCAGCGCCGCCGCGCCGGCGACCACGCCGCCGACAGCCAGCGCCACCGACGACACGCCGTAGACCACCGCGACGCCGGCGTCACCGGCGCGCGTGAGGTTCACCACCTCGAGCGTGAACGTGGAGAACGTGGTGAGGCCTCCGCAGAAGCCGATGGCGCCCCCATCGTGCAGGAGCATCCGAGCCGCAGGGTGGTTCCACTCCTCAGCCAGCAGCACGCCGAGGAGCACCGAGCCGACCACGTTCACCAGGAGGACCGCCCACGGAAACCGCCCGGGCGGCTCGACCGTGACGAGCACCGCCCAGCGCGTGCCAGCGCCGGCCACGCCGCCGATCGCGATGGCAGCCGCTCGGGGCAGGCTCCAGGGGGGGTGTGCCACCGGGCCAGCCTGCCCCCAGCGTCGTGCCGCCACCGACATCCCCGGCGCACCAGCCGCGCGCCCGCTACCGATGCGTGAGGAGCGCAACGATCCGCGCGTAGCGCGCGTCGTTGTCGCCGGCGATCCGGCCGACCCAGCGCAGCACCTCGGCCGCGTCGAGGTCGTCACCGAGCTCGAGCATCGCGTCGATGTCGACCCAGTCCTTGGGCCGGTTGAACGCCACCTTGCAGACGACGAGGTGCTCCGGTGCGAGGATCGGGATCTGGCCGTCGGCGAAGGGCACCACCCGGCGGGCGGCACCCGCCGCGTCGTGGAAGGCGTCGTAGGCGAAGAAGAGGTCGATCGGTGTGGAGTCCCACATCACCCGCACCTGACCATCCCGCAGCGCGAGGGGCTTGACCGACGGCTCGTCGACGTCGGCGCCGAGCGCGCGCAACGGCACCGCCACCTCGTCGAACCTCGAGGAGGGGATGAAGACGTTGAGATCGATGTCGATCGTGGCGCGCGGCTCCGCGTAGTACGCCAGTGCCAGGGCTCCGCCGAAGGCGTGCGGGACGTCGGCCAGTGCGCGATGGATCAGCTCAACCCGCTGGGCCAAGGTGGTGGTCAACGCGACACGAGCCTCGGAGCCAACAGGGTGGTGCGGCGGCGGCGAACGGGGATGGCGTCGGCGAGCGAGAGCACCTCGAGCAGGCGACGGGCGTGCTCGCGCTCGTCGGTCGGGGGCGGCAGGTCGCTCGCGGGGAGGGCCGCGTCGAGGCGCAGCCGCTCGCCGCTCGCCTCCACGAGCCGGCGCAACGTGGAGTAGGTGGGGTCACGGTGGCCGCGCTCGTAGGCCGAGATCACCGGCTGCGAGGTGCCCGCCCGGCGGGCGAGCTCGGCCTGGGTGAGGCCGCGCCGACGACGAACGGACGTGAGGAGCGCAGCCGGATCCATGCCGAGGAGTATATCGCATCGTATATGTCAACCCGGAGCGCGTCACGATCTCCCGGTCGGCGTGCACCCTGGGGTCAGCCCGGTGAGGAGTCCTCGATGGCGTCGACGAGGCCCAACAAGAGCGCAGTGCCAGCATCGATGCGCTCCCCACTCAGCACGAGGCGAGCGGTCCGCAGGCGGCCGATCCGACGAGGCAGGCTCACGGTGCCCCCAGCGCCGGGGACGAGCCCGAGCGACACCTCGGGCAGGGAGATCACGGTGTCCGGCCGCGCGAGAACCCGATGGGCGAAGGCGGGCAGCTCGATCCCGGATCCCACGCAGGCGCCGTGCAGGTGGGCAGTCATCCGCTCGCTCACTGCGGCGATGCAGCGCCCCACGCTCTGCTGGAGGCGCACGAGGTGCGCCGATGCGGGATCATCGAACGAGCCGAACTCGTCGAGGTCGCCCCCGGAGCAGAACGCGTCGCCCCCGCCACGGAGGTGCACCTCGGTGATGGTGGGATCGAGGGCCGGGAGGCTGAGGGCGTCAACGAGCTGATCGCGCATGGCCGTGCTGAAGGCGTTGCGCGCCGCGGGGCGGTTGAGGGTGATGTGCAGCGACCCACCGGCGCGCGCGAGCAGCACGGGCTGCTTGCTCGGATGCCGATCGACGACGGGGCGGCTCGCTCGCCAGGCTGCGAACTCGG
>JBKJSO010000281.1:0-8481 GCA_046595835.1 Acidimicrobiales bacterium
CACAGACGTGAACCGACTGCCACCGTTCCGGGACGGTCACGCCGCGGCCTCATGCACGGGTGGTGACGGTAGAGAACGCAGCTTGTGGACCGCTAGAGGAACAACCTGTGAATTGGAGGTGGATTTCCCCACTCCGGATCCACAGGTTGACCTCCGGCCTGGGGACTACTGCTGGACGGCCTCGGCCTCGATGTCGATCTTCACCTGCTTGCCGACGAGCACACCACCGGTCTCCAGCGCCTGGTTCCAAGTGAGGCCGAAGGCATCCCGGTCCAGCTCGGTGCGGGCGGAGAAACCGATGCGAGCCCCGCCCCACGGATCCCTGGCGCCACCCTCGAAGCGGACCTCACGGTGCACGGCACCACGGTGGCCGTGCCCCTCGCGGTGCGCTTCGAAGGGGGCGCCAAGGATCCGTGGGGCGGCGCTCGCATTGGCTTCTCCGCCCGCACCGAGCTGGACCGGGACGCCTTCGGCCTCACCTGGAACCAGGCGCTCGAGACCGGCGGTGTGCTCGTCGGCAAGCAGGTGAGGATCGACATCGATGCCGAGGCCGTGCAGCAGTAGTCCCCAGGCTGGAGGGTCATCTGTGGATTGGGAGGGGAGAAATCCACCCCCAATTCACAGGTTGTTCCCCTAGCGGTCCACAAGGCAGGTTCTCTACCGTCACCACCCGTGCACGAGGCCGCGGCGTGACCAATCCGGATTGGTGGCAGTCGATTCACGTCTGTGGTGGGCTGGACGACTCCTTGGGTGAGATTGAGCCCTACCTGGGGGACACGCTGCGGCTTCGACACAACTCCTTCGAAAAATGTGGGAGAAACCGTTGACAGGCATGTAGTTACAGTGCTGTAGTTATTCCTACATCTTGTGGCTCGGGGGCGCCCTGCGGCGTAGCAGCCACAAGACCTAGTGGTCACGGGCACTCAGTGGGCACAGGTTCCTGGCGGGTCCACCCGCCCCCTCCTCCCCCGAATCGCCCACTTCGAGCACGATTGAAGGTCACCCATGGCACTGGCACCCGAGCAGGCCGGCATTGGTATCCGCCGGCACTTCACCACCGACGGCGTGCACCCCTACGACGAGCTCTCGTGGGAGCAGCGCGATGCCCGCATCACGAACTTCCGTGATGGCACGGTGGCGTTCGAACAGCTCGATGTGACCTTCCCCACCTCGTGGTCGCTCAACGCCACGAACATCGTCGCCCAGAAGTACTTCCGCGGCACCCCCGGCACCACCGAGCGCGAGTCGTCGCTGCGCCAGGTGATCGACCGCGTGGCCGACACGATCACCCAGTGGGGCCTCGAGGGCGGCTACTTCGTCGACGAGCGCGAGGCGGACACCTACAACGCCGAGCTGAAGCACCTCCTCGTCACGCAGAAGGCGGCCTTCAACAGCCCGGTGTGGTTCAACATCGGCGTGCCCGGCGTGCCCCAGCAGGCTTCGGCGTGCTTCATCCTCTCCGTCGACGACCAGATGGACTCCATCCTCAACTGGTACGTCGACGGAGAGGATGAAGCAGGCGGAGGCCTGCTGAGGCACGCCGGGCACCCCGATGTTGAACCACACCGGGCTGTTGAAGGCGGCTTTCTGGGTGACGAGGAGGTGCTTCAGCTCCGCGTTGTAGGTGTCGGCCTCGCGCTCGTCGACGAAGTAGCCGCCCTCGAGGCCCCACTGGGTGATCGTGTCGGCCACGCGATCGATCACCTGGCGCAGCGACGACTCGCGCTCCACGGTGCCGGGCGTGCCGCGGAAGTACTTCTGGGCGACGATGTTGGTGGCGTTGAGCGACCACGTGGTGGGGAACTCCACGCCGAGTTGCTCGAAGGCGACCGAGCCGTCCTTGAAGTTCGTGATCCGGGCGTCGCGGCGCTCCCACGTGGGCTCGTCGTAGGGGTGGACGCCTTCGGTGGTGAAGTGCCTGCGGATGCCGATGCCGGCTTGGTGCGGTGCGAGTGCCATCGTGCGTGGACCCTCCATGTCGAGGTGGTGGTGAGGTGGGTGTGCTGCCGGTGGCTGCTCCGGGCCGGCGGGTGCCGGTGCAATGCGACCACTAGGTCTTGTGGCCGATTCGTCGTTCGACGCCCCCCAGCCACAAGATGTAGGACGAACTACAGCACTGTAACTACAGGCGTGTCAACGCCTTCGCGAAACTTTTTCGAGCAAGGGGCCGTGGCGGGTTCGACCAGGTCAGGAAGCCCACTGCCGGGAGCGCCACGCGCGGCGCGCCTCCAGCTCGATGCCCCCAAAGGAGTCGTCCAGCCCACCACAGACGTGAATCGACTGCCACCGTTCCGATCGATCGCACCACGGCCCCGTGCACGATCACGCAACCTAGGGAGTCCACCTTGTGGACCGATAGGGGAACATCCTGTGAATTGGGGGTGGATTAGTCCCCCCCCAATCCACAGGCCTGGGGACGGCGGCTCCGCAATGGGCCATTCGACCCAACCAGGGCCCTACTGGGCGACGGCTTCGGCCTCGATGTCGATCTTCACCGACTTGCCCACGAGCACGCCTCCGGTCTCGAGGGCCTGGTTCCAGGTGAGGCCGAACGCCTCGCGGTCGAGCTCGGCGTGGGCCTCGAAGCCGATGCGGGCACCGCCCCACGGGTCGAGGGCGCCGCCATCGAAGGACACCGTGAGCGGCACGGGCTGCGTGACGCCTCGGACCGTCAGGTCCCCCTCGACCGCCCAGGTGCCCTTGGCGCCCGGGGTGACCTTCGTGGAGCGGTAGGTGATGAGCGGATGGGCCTCGACGTCGAAGAAGTCGCCCGAGCGCAGGTGCCCGTCTCGGCCCTCGTCGCTGGTGTCCAACGATGCGGACTGGATCTCGACCTCGACGGAAGAGCCAAGCGGGTCCTCGCCGATCGTCACGGTGCCGGTGAAGTCGGCAAAACGGCCACGGGTCTTGCTCACCATGAGGTGACGGACGGCGAAGCCGACGCTCGAGTGCGAGGCATCGAGCTGGTAGGTGCCAGCGAGCGGCACCTCCACGCCGGCCACCGTGCGGGTGGGGATGGTGGGGGCGGGGGTCTGGATCGTCATGGCGGGTGCTCCTCTTATTGTTGCGCAAGCAATCGTTGCGATTGCAAGCACTATAGAGGGCGATCCTTGCATCCGCAACTATCTTCGGTACACTTCTCACATGTCCAGGACGACGAAGGCGCAGGAGCTGCTCGACCACGCGAACCTGACCACCATGGGCCTCCTCGTGGAAGCCCATGCGGGGCTGGGGGCGACGCTCGGGCATCGCCTCGAGGTCGACCATGGGCTGTCGGGTCAGCGCTTCGAGGTGCTGCTGCGCCTGATGCGCAGCCCCGATCACCGCCTGCGGATGAGCGACCTCGCCGCCCAGACCACGCTGTCGGCCAGCGGCCTCACCCGCGTGGTCGACCGGCTCGTCGCCAGCGGACTGGTGGAACGCTCAACCTGCCCATCGGACCGTCGGGGTTCCTACGCCGCGCTCACCCCCGAGGGAGCGACGCGCATCCTCGCCGCCATCCCCGATCACGTCGCGCAGATCAGCGAGATCCTGGAACGGACCTTCACGCCCCACGAGATCGACGCGTTCAGCGCCATGCTCCGACGCCTGCGCGACGCAGTGAACCCCGAAGCCGAGCGGGCCAGTCGCACGCTCGACTGCGAGCCTGTGAGCGCTAGCCCGCCGGGGTGACGGTGACCGGGATGCCGTTCAAGACGGCGTTGCCGGAGATCGGGTCGAAGAGCTTCTCATCCGCCAGGATGTTGCTGTTCACACCGGCGTGCTCCTGCGCCACCGACAGGCGGGTGCCCTCGAGATCGTGCCCCCATCCGTGCGGGATGCTCACCACGCCGGGGCGGATGGCGTCGGTGACCTCCACCGGCACCCGCACCTCGCCCACCCGTGAGCGCACGATGGCCGGGTCGCCGTCGGCCAGGCCGAGGGCGGCCGCGTCGTCGGGGTGGAGGTGCATCGTGCAGCGGGGCTTGCCCTTCACGAGCACGCTGACGTTGTGCATCCACGAGTTGTTGGAGCGCACGTGACGACGGCCGATGAGCACGAAGGGGTGGTCGCGCCGCCCGTCGAGGCCGTCGCGCAGGCGCGGCACGTCACCGAGGAGCAGCCCGGGGGCGAGGGCGATCATGCCGTCGGGGGTGCGCAGCACGTCAGGCAGCCGCGGCTTCAGCGCGCCTAGGTCGACGCCGTGCGGGGCGGCGATGAGCGCGTCGAGGCTGAGGCCGTCGGGGTCGCCGCCGAACCCCTCGCCGTAGGGCCCCGTGCGCAGGAGGAAGTCCAGGATGCGCTCTGGGCCGGTGCGCGGCGCGAGCGTGGCGAGGATCTCGTCGGCGTCGCGCCCGAAGATGGGGCTCGTCTCGTCGGCCACGCTCCCCTGCACCATCGAGGCGATGGCGAGATCGTCGACGATGGCGGGATCGGCGGTGGCCCCCATCCCCTGCAGCACGAGGGCGAGCCGGGCGAGCACCTGCCACTCGTCGAGCTGGTCCTCGTCGAGGGGCAGCACAGGCTCGCTGTAGTTGGCCACGTCGTGGAGGGCCAGCTGCAGCAGGGCCACGTCGTAGTGCGACTTCTGCAGCGCGGAGGGCGCCGGGAGGATCACGTCGGCGTGGCGCGTGGTCTCGTTGAGGTAGATGTCGACCGACACCATGCACTCGAGGGTGGCCAGCGCTGCGTCGAGGCGGCCGGAGTTGGGGGTGGACAGCACGGGGTTGCCAGCCACGGTCAGCAGGGCCCTCACCTGACCGACGCCGGGCGTGTCGATCTCCTCGGCGAGCGCCACCGCCGGCAGCTCGCCCATCGTCTCCGGGAGCCCGCCCACCCGGCTGGTACGGCGGTGCAGGCGCGTCTCACGACCGAAGCGAGGCTTCCCGCGGGTGTTCGACGCACCGGCCGCCGCGGTGGTGAACATCGCGCCGCCGGGGCGGTCGAGGTTGCCGGTGAGGACGTTCAGCACGTCGATCAGCCATGAGCTGAGGGTGCCGAACTCGGCCGTCGTGGTGCCGATGCGCCCGTAGACGCAGGCCGTAGGCGCGGTGGCGAGAGCGCGGGCCAGGCGACGGATGTCGTCAGCCGGCACACCACAAGCGTCGGCCACGAGCTCCGGCGTGAACGGCGCCGCCACCTCCACCACCTCGTCGAGGCCGGTGACCAGCTCGGCGACGGAGCCGAGGTCGGCGAGACCCTCGCTCGTGATGACCTGCACCATCGCCATCAGGAGGTAGGCGTCGGCGCCCGGCCGGATCGGCACCCACTCGGTGGCCGTCTCGGCGGTGCGGGAGCGACGGGGATCGACCACGACCAGGGTGCCGCCCCGCTCGATGAGGCGCTCGAGGCGACCGGGCCAGTCCGGCGCAGTGGCCAGGCTGCCGTTGGACGCGTAGGGGTTGGCGCCAAGCATGAAGAGGAAGTCGGTGCGGTCGATGTCGGGCACCGGGATGTTGAGGCCGCCGCCGAACATGAGGGCCGCCGAGATCTCCTTCGGGCGCTGGTCGACGGTCGACGCGGAGAAGACGTTGGTGGTGCCGAGGGCGCGCAGGAGGGCCCGGTTGTAGAGGAGCCCGGCGAGGTTGTGGGCGTTCGGGTTGCCCACGTAGACCGCGCACGCGCTGCGGCCGTCGCGATCGAGGACCGGCAGGAGGCGGGCCTCGATCTCCGCGAAGGCGTCGTCCCAGCTCACCTCCACGAACACGCCATCGCGCTTCACGAGCGGGCGCCGGATGCGATCAGGGTCCTCGTGGAGCTGCTTGAGCGTGGAGCCTTTGGGGCAGATGTAGCCATGGCTGAACACGTCGGCCTGGTCGCCCCGGATGCGCACGACCTCCTCACCGCCGTCGTCGGTGGGCCGCAACGTGATCTCCAAGCCGCAGCCGGCCTCACAGAGGGGGCACGTGCGGATCGCCGTGCGGGTGGCGGGCTCGGTGGAGATCGGCGTCGCCGGCGCCTGATCAGCGATGGTCATGGTGTCCCCCTGTCAGATGCCGCTCGACGACGCAGAACCGGCTCGTCGTCGGCCACGATGTCCGCCATCTTGCCAGTGGCGGAGCGTCGGGGCGGCTCGTCAAGCCGGTTGTCAGCCGAGGGCCGCACCGGTGAGCTTGCCGACGAGCATGGTGAGCCCCATCGCCGCCGCGCCGCCGACGGCCACCCGCACGGTGGCCCGCAGACGACGAGCCCCCCCGAGGGCCGCACCCACCATGCCCAGGAGCGCCAGTGCAGCCAGGGCGACCACCACCACCACGGCTGACCGACTGGACCCAGGCGTGAGCAGGTAGGCCAGCAGCGGGAGCAGCGCTCCGATCGAGAACGCCACCGCCGAGGTCGACGCCGCCTGCACCGGACGGGCGGTGGACACCTCCGTGAGGCCAAGCTCATCACGCGCGTGCGCCGCCAGCGCATCGGCGTCAGTGAGCTGGCGCGCCACCTCGGCGGCCAGGTCTGGATCGAGCCCTCGTCCGCGCCAGATCTCGGTGAGCTCCAGGAGCTCGGCCCGAGGGTGGTCCGCAAGCGCCTGGCTCTCCATGCGCAGGTCGGCCTCCTCGATGTCGCGCTGGGAGGCCACCGAGACGTACTCCCCCACCGCCATCGACATCGCTCCGGCCACCAGCCCCGCGATGCCCGCCGTGCGGACGGCGCCGAAGGAGGCTCCGCTGCCCGCCACGCCGACCATCAGCGACGCCGTGGACACGACCCCGTCGTTGGCGCCCAGGACGGCGGCTCGCACCCAGCCGGTTCGGTGGGAGCGGTGTTGCTCCGTGTTGTGGTGATGGTCCGGGGGTAGCTGCGAACGAGGAGGTTGGGCGGCGGAGGTCGTCACCGCCCCAGCCTGCACCGTCGCGCCGTCACATGCCATGCCGCCCGGGGACCGGGGCGGTTCGGGCACCCGCCGCGCCGATAGCGTCGGGCCGATGCAGCGCCTGTGGCCCGACCCCGCCCCGATCGACGACGTCGACGCCTTCGTGGCAAGCGAAGCCCGGCCTGGCCCGCCTGATCGGCCGTGGCTGCTCGTCAACATGGTCGCCTCGCTCGACGGCGCTGTCACCGTCGGCGGCCGCTCCGGGGGGCTGGCCCGACCAGCCGACAAGGCGATGTTCTCGGCCCTGCGAGCAGTAGCCGACGTGGTGCTGGCCGGCGCGGGCACCGTGCGGGCCGAGCACTACGGCCCGCCGCGGCCATCGGACGCCACCACGGCGGCTCGCCGGGCGCGAGGTCAGTCCGAGGTGCCCCGACTGGCCATCGCCAGCCGCTCGCTCGAGCTCGACCTCGACCAGCCGCTGTTCACGCAAGCCGCGGCCCCGCCGTTCGTGCTCACGTGCAGCGCCGCCCCGCTGGAGCGGCTCGACGCGATCGGTGAGGTGGCCGAGGTGATCGTGGCCGGCGACGTCACCGTCGACCTCCCGATCGCGATGGCCGAGCTGCACGCCCGCGGCGTGCGCACGATCGCGTGCGAGGGGGGTCCGCACCTCAACGGCGACCTGCTCCTCGCCGACCTCATCGACGAGTGGGCCCTCACGGTCTCGCCGCTGCTCGTGGGCGGGGATGCTCGGCGCTCCACCACGGGTCCCCTGCCGCCCGAGCCCGTGCCGATGCACCTCGACCGCCTTCTCGAGGGCGACGGCCTCCTCCTCACCCGCTGGCTGAGAGACCGCTGAGGGTCAGTGCGGCTTGGGTGCCGTGCGCTTCGAGAGCAGGAGCACCTCTCGCTCGAAGTCGGCGACGTCATCGAAGCCGAGGTAGACGCTGGCGAAGCGGATGGCCGCCACCGGATCGAGCTCGCGCAGGTGCTCGAGCACGGCACGTCCGACGGCCTCGGTGGTGACCTCGGAGCCGCCCTCGACGCGCACGACGTCCTCGATGGTGGTGATCAGCTCGTCGAGCGCAGCATCGCCGTCAGCCTCGATCGGGCGGCCCTTGGCGGCCAGGCGGATCCCCGCCGCCACCTTCTCCCGGTCGAAGGGCTCGCGGTGCCCGGATCGCTTCACGACGACCAGCGACACCTCCTCGAGGCGCTCGAAGGTGGTGAAGCGCCGCCCGCAGTCGATGCACGCCCGGCGGCGGCGGATCGAGATGCCGTCGTCGGCCTGTCGGGAGTCGACGACCTTGTCGTCGAAGGAACCGCACGAGGGACACCGCACGCAGTGCACGGTACTGGCCTGCGGGCGCCGCGGCGGGGTCGGCCGTTGATCAGGGCAGCCGCAGGCGCTGGCCCACGATGATCGGCGCGTCCCCGTTGAGGTCGACCAGTCGATCGACCACGAGCCGAACATCGCCCCGGGCATGGAGCCCACGGGCGATCGACCACAGGGTGTCGCCCGGCTGCACGACGTGCACGGCGGGCATC
The DNA here is from genome assembly GCA_046595835.1 of Acidimicrobiales bacterium. Classification (GTDB taxonomy): domain Bacteria; phylum Actinomycetota; class Acidimicrobiia; order Acidimicrobiales; family VFJN01; genus VFJN01. The sequence goes on from JBKJSO010000281.1 coordinate 8,336, forward strand.
GAGGTGCCGGCGACGGAGGTGGGGGTGCCGCCGCCGGCGGTCCTGGCCAGGACAGCGCTGGCCAGGAGGAGGGTCGCCGCCACCAGCACGGCTACCAGGACCAGCGCGACCACGCGCCGGCGCCGGTAGATCGCCCGCTGGGCGAG
>JBKJSO010000423.1:0-5123 GCA_046595835.1 Acidimicrobiales bacterium
GGACGACGCCGGCGGCCCGGTGCCCGCTGGCGAAGTGGGCGAGGTGTGGCTGCGCTCCCCCACTGTGCTGTCGGAGTACTGGGAGGATCCCGAAGCGACAGCCGCGGCCCTCGTCGACGGCTGGCTCCGCACCGGTGACCTCGGCCGCATCGACGACCGCGGGAACCTCCGGCTGGCGGGGCGCAAGAAGGAGATGTTCATCCGCGGCGGGTACAACGTGTACCCGGCCGAGGTCGAGGCCGTCCTCGCTGATCACCCAGCCGTCGCAGAGGTCGCCGTGATACCTCGGGCCGACGACGTGATGGGCGAGATCGGCGTGGCCGTCATCGTCCCCGCTGACCCGGCAGCGCCGCCGTCGCTCGACGACCTGCGCTCGTTCCTCGAGCCCAGCCTCGCCCGCTACAAGCTCCCCGAGGCGCTGCGCATCGTCGCCGAGCTGCCCCTCACCCCGATGCAGAAGATCGACCGACGCGCCCTGGCCGATTGGGAACCGGGTCGGTGAGCCAGAGGCTCGGCTGAGCATCCCCGCAGTCGCTCGATCCGGGTGGAACCCTTTGGGGCGTGGTTGCCGCGGTGGGCAGGCGAGAGCAGGCGGCGTACTCCCCTCGCCACATGGCGCCGCCTCCCGCGCCACGCCACCTGCGGAGCTCTCGACGCTCGGCGCTCCGCCACGCCACCGCCCTCGCCGCCGCGGCCACCCTGATCGCCAGCGGCGCGGCCACCGTTGTGAAGCTCGACCGTCGCGGCGACCGGTCCGCCACGGCGCCGGTGGTGCCCATCGCCGCGGACGGCGCCGCGCGAACCTGCGTCGACGGCGCCCCCCTCGAGCAACGCGCCGGCCTGGTGCTCGTCGTGGGACTGCCAGGCGTGACGCGCGCCGACGACCCGCTGGTCGATGTGCTCGCGGAGGTGGGCGTCGGGGGCGTGATGCTGCGCGACGAGAACCTGACCTCGCTGCGCCAGGCCAAGGCGCTCGTGGCGGGCCTGCGGGATCGACTCGGCGAGCACCTGCTCGTGGCGGTCGACGATGAAGGCGGGCGCGTCACCTCGATGCGTGCGCTGGGCGGCACCGTGCGCTCGGCGCGACGTCTCGGTCAGGCCGGTCCCAAGGCCGCCAAGGCGGCGGGCCAGGCGCTCGGAGAGCTGGCTGCGTCGATCGGCGCCGACTGGGTGTTCGCCCCGGTCGTCGACATCGATGGTGGCCCAGCGGGCGGCATCATCGGCGACCGATCCTTTGGCGCCGACGCCGACACCGTGATCGAGGCGGCGGGGGCGTTCGCTGACGGGCTGCACGCCGCTGGCGTGGCCGTGACCATCAAGCACTTCCCGGGCCACGGCTGGGCCCACAACGATCCGCACGCCGGTCTCACCATCGACGACCGCAGCCTCCCGAATCTGCTGCGCGCCGACATCAAGCCGTTCGACGCCCTCATCGCGTCCGGGGCCGACACGGTGATGGTCGGCCACATCACCTTCCCGAACATCTGGGGGCAAACGCCGGCGAGCCTCGTGCCGGCGGTCTACGAGCTCCTTCGTCAGCGTGGCTTCCAGGGCGTGGCCATCACCGACGCGCTCGGGATGGGTGCCGTCTACAACCGGTGGGGCTTCGGCCAGGCTCCCGCGATGGCGGTGGCCGCCGGGGCCGACGCCGTGCTCGTCACACAGGGCGAACGCGTGCTTGAGCTACGCAACGGGCTCGTCAACGCGGTGCAGGTGGGCGAGCTCGACGAGGCCCGCCTCGACGAGGCCGTCGGCCGGGTTCTCACCCTGCGCAAGCAGGACCCCAGCAGCGTCCTCTGCACCTGACGCGGCACTAGACGCCGGCGATGGCTCGCTGGCGGTCGTCGAGGTAGGCGCCGGACACCTGGCTGGCCCGCTCGATGAGCTCCCGCGTGCGACTGAAGTCGTCGCGCTTGAGTCCGCCGGGGTCGATCCCGGGCAACGTGAAGATCTCGACACCTTGCGGCGCGGCGGCGCTGGCCTCAGCGAGGAACCGGTAGTTGCGGGCGATGCTGAACGACTGCAACAGCACATCGATCGGGCGTCGGGGGCGAGGACGAGGACGGTCGAAGTTCCCGACGTGGAGCACGTAGATCCGCTCGCAGCCATGGTGCAGCGCCCGCGAGATCGGCACGTTGTCGACGACGGCGCCGTCGATGAACATCTCGCCGTCGATCTCCACCGGTGGGAGCACCGCCGGCAGCGCGGCACTGGCCAGGATCGGCTCGATGATGGGCCCGGAGCCGAACCAGTGCTCGCGGCCAGTCCGCAGCGAGGTGGCCACCACCTCGACCTGGACCTCGGCATCCTCGAAGCGGTCGAAGGTCGCGCAGCGCTCGATGACCCCGCGCAGACGATCGTTGGCACAGAGGCTGAGCGCTCGTCGCAGGAGCATCCACGGTCCCGTGAGCCGACCAGTCGGGAAGATGTCATCGGGCCGCAGCCCGATCCACACCTCGGCCAGCCGGCCGACCCCCGCTGAGGTCGGGGCGCCCGCGATCGCCGCCGCGTTCAGCGCGCCGACCGAGCTGCCCACGATGAGGTCTGGCTCGATGCCTCGACTGATGAGTGCGCGCAACATCCCGACCTGGATCGCGCCGAGGTTCCCGCCACCACCGAGCACGAAGGCCGTCTTGGGGCGAGCGCCCCGCTCAACCAGGTCGATGACCGGCATGGACCCTCCCTCCACGTCCGATTGTCCGCAATCTCCACCATCCGCCGTAGTCGGCGGTTTGCGAATGGGTCGATCGGGCCGTTCACCGTGGCCATTGTTGACTAGTGCGAGGGCCCGGACCTGCTCCAGTTTTCGCTGGGCGGCCTACGCCAGCAGGCCCTGCACGTGGGCTGAGCCCGTCGTGGGGTCGCCCACCAGCTCGACGGTGGAGGTGGCCAGCCGCGACGGCGGATCGGCGTCGAGGAGGTCGAGACAGCGAGGCGGGTGGCCGCCCGCGCTCAGCGACTCGGCGTCCGCTTCGCGGCCGAGCGCGACGACCTCGTCGAGCAGCGCCCGCGCGTCGGGCCCGAGGAGCGCGAGGTCGTCGGACACGAGGGCCATGCCACCGCTCACGCCCACCGCCAATGCCCACGCCCGCACCTGCTCCGCGTCGAGCTGCGTCTTGTCGGCGCGCAGCATGAGGCAGTCAGGGTCGTTGACCCAGAGGCGGCGGTGGAGGAAGGAGCGGCTGAGGGTGTTGCGCCACGCGTTGACCGTGGCCGGCTCGCCGCCCTCGTGCCCGGCCGGGTGGTAGGCGTCGGGCGGCGCATGCCACCACGGGGCCACGTCGGCGCCAATGCGCATGCCGTCGACCATGCCCACCGTGGCGCCGAGCGGCGCACCGCAGCCAAGGAGGAAGGTGGCCTCGCCGGCGCCTCGGCGAACGGCCTCGAAGCCGGCCCGCACGCGCTGGGCGGGCGTACGGGTGGGGTCGAGGTAGCCGCCGCGCAGCGAGGGCGCGTAGGTGAAGTCCAGCTTCAGGTAGGGAAAGCCGGCGTCGACGAGGGCCCGCGCCACGTCCTCGATGCGCTCGAGCGTCTCGGGGTTCGTGGTGTCGAGCGTGTGCACCGCCCCACCCCAGCCGGGGTTCACCATGCCCACGAGGGGCGAGCCCGACGACGAGTGGGTGGCCAGCCAGTCGGGGTGCTCGGCGGCGACCCGCGAGTAGGGCCCGGCCAGGAAGGGCGCCAGCCAGATCCCGGGGGTGCGACCCTCGGCGGCGATAGCAGCGGCCAGCCCATCGATCGGCGTGGGGAAGCGCTCGTTGGTGGTGAGCCAGTCGCCGATGGCCGACTGGAAGCCGTCGTCGAGCTGGAACACGTCGAAGGGCCACGCGCCGGCCTGGGCCAGGTTGGCGCGGAGATCGGCCTCCGTAACGTCGTGGAAGTAGTGGTACCAGGAGCACCAACCAACCTGGTACGGGGCCGTCGCCCGAGCGCGACCCGCCGCGCCGAGAGCGGCCGCCCACCGCTCGAGGAGCGGCGAGGGATCGCCCTCCCCCGTCGAGAGCGCCACCTCGTGGAGCTCCCGACGCTCGCTGCTCTCGAGCACGACGCCCCCGAGGTAGGCCTCGATCCACACCTCGATCGCGTCGGAGCCATCGCGGGCCGGGCGCACGCGCAGCGTGCCGTCGTGCTCCCAACCACCGAGGAACCCGATGACCACCACAGAGCCGGTGGCATCGCGCAGCGCGGTCACGAGCTCGCTGCGCAGCTCGCCGGCCTCAGCAGGCTCCGGATCGGCGTGGTGCATGCCGAGAACGAGGGAGCGCACCCCCTCCGCCCGTGACGGGTCGTCGTCCACGCGAAAGGTGGCCACCGCGGTGGGCGACCACGACTGATACCCGTGCCGCAGCACCCGCAGCGGCTCGACGGCCGCCTCGAGCCGGCACACGAGCGCCACGGCGTCGACGCCGATCGCGTCGTCGGCGCGGTTGGCCACCGACCACGTGATGCGCTCGGCGGTGGCCGACCACTCCACCTCGACGTCGTGCGGACGAGCCCCTCGCACCTCGACTCGATCCACGCGCAGCTGCATGGCGGGCGAGCGTAGGGGTTAGCCCGACACCTCGGTGCCGACGATGCCCACGAAGCTCACCATCTCACCGGGATAGCCACCGAGGTTGTGGGTGAGGGCGAGGTGCCGATCGGTCGCGGTGGCGATCTGGCGCTCGGCGGGTGCCTCGTGGCGCAGCTGCAGCCAGGCCTCGAACATCATGCGCAGGCCGGATGCGCCCACGGGGTGACCGAAGCTCTTGAGCCCACCGTCGGGATTGACGGGGAGGTCGCCCGTGAGGTCGAAGGCGCCGGCCTGGATCTCCTTCCAGGCCGTGCCGCGCTCACAGAACCCGAGATCCTCCATGAGGACGAGCTCGGTGGGCGTGAAGCAGTCGTGCACCTCGGCCATGGCCAGCTCGGCGCGCGGGTCGGTGATGCCAGCCTGCGCGTAGGCGTCGGCCGCGCAGACAGCGATCTCAGGGAACGTCGTGTAGTCGTAGGCCGGGTCGGTGAGCCCCGAGCCGTTGCCGGCCACGAAGCTCAGCGCCTTCACGTAGAGCGGCGAGTCGGTGTAGCGATGGGCGTCCTCGGCTCGACACACGATGACCGAGGCGGCGCCGTCGGCCACGCCG
>JBKJSO010000225.1:0-2953 GCA_046595835.1 Acidimicrobiales bacterium
GCCTCGGGAGCGGGCACTCGGCCCGATCGGTTGATCACCGACAGGTCGCCGCCGAGGTACGAAGACACCACGCGGGCGTCGGTGGTCACCTCGTCAGGAGTGCCCTCCACGATCGGATGGCCCAGCTCAAGCGCGATCATCCGATCCGAGACCGAGGTGATGAGCGGCATGTCATGCTCGATCACCAGCAGGGCACAGCCTGTCTCCGCCTGGATCTGCTCGAGGAGCGGCCCAAGAGCTTCCGTCTCCGCCTGCGCGATCCCGGAGCTGGGCTCGTCGAGCAGCAGCACCTGCGGATCGTGAGCGATGCACATGGCGAGGTCGACGATGCGGCGCGAACCGGTGGACAGCTCGCGCACGAACTTGTCGCGGAAGGCGCCCAGGTTCATCATCTCGATGAGGTCGTCGACCGTCCAGGCCACATCCTCCTCGAGGCGAACCACACCCGGCAGGCCGAGCATCGAGGCCACGTGGTCGCGCACCTCGAGGTGCCGCTCGAGGCCGATGGCCACGTTCTCCGCGACTGTGAGGGAGGGGACGAGCCGGGCATCCTGGAAGGATCGCCCGAGGCCGAGCCAGGCGCGGCGATCGGGTGCGAGGTCGGTGACGTTCTCCCCGTCGAAGTTGATCCGCCCTCCGTCGGGGATGAGGAAGCCGGAGATGAGGTCGAAGATCGTGGTCTTGCCCGCACCGTTCGGTCCGATGAGCCCCAAGATCTCGCCGCGGTGCAAGGTGAAGCTCGTGTCGTCCACGGCCACGATGCCGCCGAACCGCTTGGTGATGCCGGACAGCTCGAGCACGGGAACGAGCTCGGTGGGCGCCACGCGAGCCGCAGACGCAGCCACGTTCTTGGCGCCGTCACCGGTGGCCATCGACGCGCCCTGGAGGAACACCGACCGGACGATGTCGTCCCGCTCGAGCAGCTCGGCGGTGGATCCCTCGAAGCGCACCTCGCCCTTCTCCATGAAGTAGGCACGATCGGCCACGGTGAGGGCCACGTTGATCGATTGCTCCACGAGGATGATGGCCGTGCCGGTGGCTTGGATCTTGCGGACGATCTTGAGCAGCTGCTCAACGATCGTGGGGGCCAGACCGAGGGACAGCTCGTCGATCATGAGGAGCTTCGGCTTGGCGATGAAGGCCATGCCCAGGGCGAGCATCTGCTGCTCCCCGCCCGACAGGTTGCCAGCCAGCTGATCGATGCGCTCGCGCAGGCGAGGAAAGAGATCGAGCACCTCCTCATTTGCCGTCTGGAGATAGTCGGGGACGTCGCGATACAGCCAGCCCGCCACCCGCAGGTGCTCCGCCACGGTCAAGGTGGGGAACACAGCCTTGCCGCCGGGCACCTGAACGATCCCCGCCTTGGCCGTGCCGACACCGTCGGTGTGGGTGATGTCGTTGCCATCGAAGAAGACGTTGCCGCCGATGGGGTCGACCAGACCGCTGATGGCCTTCAGCAGCGTGGACTTTCCGGCGCCGTTGGTGCCGAGCAGCGCCACGCACTCGCCGGGGCGGATCTCGAGGTCGACACCGAACAGCACCTGGACCTGGTCGTAGGCCACCTCCACATCGCGGCACGTGAGCAGCGCACCGTCCACCCCGGGGTCCTGCTCGCCGCGCAGGCCCGCTTCGAGCATGAGCGTCTTGAAGGCCTGATCGGCGTCTCGCCGGATGAACCCCTTCGTGCTGCGGTAGATGAGGCCCGCGAGCACGAGCAGGATCGACAGGATGTTGATGGCATAGCGGTACCCCTGGTTCTCGCCGATGCCACCGACCACGACCGCGCCGGTGATCCCGCCCAGGCCGATGAAGAACACGAAGTAGCCCAGGGCCTGCGACCGGAGACGGGGAGGAGCGATGGCCACCAGGAGCGGCAGAGCGAAGCTGTTGAACGCTCCGAACAGGCCGAGGATGAACACGAAGAGGATCGACATGCCGATCCACGGCGCGGACGCGATCGCCACCAGGGCCAGACCGGAGAGGATGAGGAGGCGGCCAGCCCACTCGGCCAGCTCGGGCGTCTCCCCGGCCATGAGCAGCTCGGTCGACTTCCGGTAGCCCCAGATGAAGGCGAAGATCTGACCGGCGGAGTACAGCATCGTGATGGCAGCTCGCGCCGTGATGCTGGTGACGTTGTAGACGTTCTCGAAGAAGAAGTTGAAGAACGTGGCGATCGGTACGATGCTCGCCCCGATCAGCGCCCCCGCCCACCACGCCCGCTTCAGCGTGGGGATGGCCTTCAGGCGGCGGTAGCCCTCGCTGATGGGGATGTTCTCCGACGCGGCATCGGCCGTCTGAGCGAGGCTCATGTCGAGCGAGGCGCCCCGCACGGGCTCCTTGAGCCGCGACAGGAACATCACGGCGACGACGGTGGGGATGGCCAGCAGCATGAAGCCGAAGCGCCAGCCGAACAGGTCGGCCAGCACACCGCCGAGGAGCACGAACATGCCGCCGATGGGGTTGGCCATCCGGTGGATGCTGAAGATCTTCCCCTGCTGCTGCGGCTCGTAGTAGTCGGCCAGCAGTCCCACGTGGACCGGCTCGTTCATCAGACGGCCGAGGCCGGCACCGAAGCGGGCGATGACGAGCAACCCGATGGCGCCGATGAAGCCCGAGATGCCTGTGAAGATGCCCATCGCGGCCCAGGCCAGCGCCGCCACTCCGGCCATCCTCACTCGGTTGTAGCGGTCGGCGAGGACGCCGATCGGTACGGCGAGCATGATCACGAGGGCGCCTGTGATGCCGGCGATCGAGGTGATCGCTTGCTCGCTCACGTGGAACGTGTCGCGGATGTTCGGCGCCACCACGCCGAAGGTGACCTGGTCGAGCTCGTCCACCATGTTGAGGACGAACAGGATGACCAGGGGCAGGGCGCTGGCCCCGCCCGTGATCGCCATCAGGCGCCGTTCACGTGTCGTGTCGCTCACTGGTTGCCTCCGTGCCCGTTCGTGGC
>JBKJSO010000249.1:0-3363 GCA_046595835.1 Acidimicrobiales bacterium
GATCGGCGGCTGACCGGCGCTCGGCCGTGGCCGGGTGGGCCGCGGGAGTAGGATCCGGCCCATGTCCGATCGCGGCCTCACGCATCTGGATCCGCTGGGCCGGGCCCGGATGGTCGATGTCACGCCCAAGGAGCCGAGCCACCGGCGGGCGGTGGCTCGGGCCCGGGTGCACATGCAGGCCGACACCACCGCCCTCGTGGCCCGCGGCGCAGTCTCCAAGGGCGATGTGCTCGCGGTGGCCCGAGTGGCTGGCATCCAAGCCGCCAAGCGGACCCCTGACCTGATCCCCCTGTGCCACCCGCTGCTCGTGGGGGCGGTGCTGATCAACTTCCGCATCGAGGACACCTGGGTCGAGGTGGAGGCTGCCGTCGACACCGTCGATCGCACTGGCGTGGAGATGGAGGCCCTCACGGCCTGCGCGGTGGCCGCGCTCACGATCTACGACATGTGCAAGTCTGTCGACCGGTCCATGGTGATCGGCGACGTCACGCTCTGGGAGAAGACAGGCGGACGCAACGGCACCTACCGGCGCGGGCCCCTCGACGACGATCTCGGCCTCGATCTGTAGGTCCGTCGTCCGGTTCCGGCCGACCGAGTGCTTGCAATAGTTTGCACTATCGGTGGCGCGGAGCGTCCGATTCGTAGTACAACCGTAATGATCGACAGCCGCCCGACATGGACGGCATCGGATCGTTGCAGAACCGCAGGACCCATCCGGGCCGCCGAGCATCCACCAGTGCTCACCAGGCGCCAGGTACGGTCCCCGAACAAGAGAAGGACGGCAACGGAGCGTGACTACCGTGCTCGTACTCGTGATCTTGGCCGCGATCTGGGCCGCAGTGCTGCTTCCCCCCTACCTCCAGAACCGTCGTGACACCCGTCCGGGTGATTCGATCGCGACGTTCCGCACCCAGCTCTCGGTGCTCGAGCGCACCACCCCCGGGGGCCGCAGCGGCTCCTTGGCCCGCCTCGACGTGGGTCGCTACGACCCGCCGACCTATGTCCCGCCGGCGGCCCGTCGTGCCCCCGGGCGAGCGGCTCGCCCCGCCCCGTCGCAGGCCGCCATGCGCCGCGCCGAGGCCCGTCGCCGCCGTCGCGACGTCTTCCTCACGCTCCTCGGCGCCGTTGCCGTCACCTTCGTGCTCGCCGTCGTGTTCGGTGGGTCGGTGTGGATGCTCCACCTCGCCATCGACCTCGGCTTCCTCGGCTACGTCGGCATGCTCGTGAGCCTGCAGCAGCAGTCGCTGGAGAAGGACGACAAGGTCCGCTACCTCGCGCCGGCGCCCCGCCGCACCGCGCCGGAGCCCCTCCTCCTGCGCCGCTCCGGCAGCTAGCCCCGCCCGGCTCCTCCGCCCCCCAGGGGTCACCCTCCCCGGCTCGCGAGGTCTCGCGTGGTTAGGCATCGTTCCTTCCGGGAACGCACTGGGTCATCCCGATCGCGCGGAAAGCGCGTGGCAACCCAGGAGGATCGATCATGGGTGTTGTACAGCGAAGGACCGTGTCCGAGACCGAGTCGGGCGATGTCGTCCGCAACGATGTCGTCCGCCGTGACAGGGCCACGGAGCGCCGCTGGGCCCTCGACGCCAGCGACGTGATCTCCCTCCTCGGCGGCCTCGTGTTCGTCGTCATGGGCCTCTTGGCCCTGGTCGACCTGGGGTTCAAGGAGTTCCCCAGCGAGGTGACCAGCGATGTGTTCGGCTTGGCGCAGACCCAGATCGTCGGCATCGTCAGCATCGTCTTGGGCTTGCTCATGATCGCCGGGTCCGGCGCCATCGGGCGCAGCACCACGATCTTCGCGGGAGCTCTCACGCTCGTGGCCGGCATCGTCGTCGTCGCCGCCCATGACCAGCTGGACGCCACGATGGCCACCGACAAGTCCTACGGCTGGTTCGCCCTCCTCATCGGCGCCGTGGTCCTCATCGCGGCGATCGCCATCCCGTCGGTAGCCACGCGCAGCGACCGGGTGGTCGACGAGGCCTACTGATCCGCTCGACCGCGGAAGCGGCCGGCGGTTGGCGAGGCGCTGGTGGGGCCGCGCTAGCCTGACCACTCCCTCGGGGGTGTAGCTCAGTTGGCTAGAGCGCTTCGGTCGCATCGAAGAGGCCGTGGGTTCGAGTCCCATCACCTCCACCCAGAGCAACGTCGAGAATCCGCAGATGAGGGGCCCCTTCGGGACCCCTCATCTGCTCCACAACGCCTGACGACCACCCCCGTTTGTCAACTTCTTAGGGCACCCCAGTCGATCGAGCGACTCCCGGTGCCGATCCCGACTCTCGTCCCACCATGCTGTCCACATGTCGACGCCGTGCATCATGGAGCTGGTGGGTGTGTACGACGCCGATGGCACCGTGCGCGGCGAGTTGGCGTACCTCGTCCAGCGAGCGACGCGGCGGGCGCACTGTGCGCTGTGCGACATCTCGCACGGGACGCTCCGTCGACGTCCAGCGTTCGACCGGGCGATCGAGCGACTCCCGGTGCCGATTCGGATGCTGCACCGCAACGAGCTGAGCGCGGCGCAGGCCGCAGCAGCCGCTGGTGCCCTTCCGTGCATCCTCGCCGTGTCGAATGCCGGAGTGCGGCTGCTGATCGACGGTCCCACGCTCGAGCAGGAGGCGATGGACCCCGACGGCCTGGTCGATGCGATCGTCGCCGCGGCGGCCGTTGCCGGTCTGGAGCTCGGTGCCGTCGGTTAGCGCAGGGTGAGCGTCACCATGACATTCGAGCCCGAGAGTGGCGGCGCGGCCAGCTGCGCATCGAGGGCAACACGACCTCGATAGCCGACGGGCTCCTCGCAGTGCTCAGCCCCTTCACCTTCGGCATCCTGAGGGACCACAACGTCGAGGTCGTCACGTGACCGAAGCCGTGATCATCGCCGCCACGGTCCTGCTGTTCACACGGGCCAAGCAGGTCGTCGAACCCAGCGGCGCGGCCGCCCTGGCCGGCGCCATCGCACTCGCCAGCCAGGGCGTGAAGCTTGGCGAGGACGCGGGTGTGATCCTGTCGCCTGGAGGTCGAGGCGACACCCCGACCACCGCGGGCGTCGGCAACCGAAGTGCAGGGAGCGAACAGGTATCTGCGGGGCGGGTGTCGAAACTTGACGAATGCACCGCAGACGTACGGCGGGTACGGCTGCTCTGCTGTGCTTCGCGCTCGGACTCCCGCTCGTCGCCCAGGCGCAGACCGCCGCTACCAACCCCTGCCCTGACGGCGTGCTCTGCGTCGGTGTCGGGATCGCCGACGCCACGTGGCAGGTCGGCGCTGGGGCGGGTCAGTACGCCGGGGACGCCGACGGCTCGGGCGTCACCGGCGGCGACGTCGACCCTCACGCCCACGCCGTCAAGTCCAAGAACAGCTACGGCGTCC
>JBKJSO010000305.1:0-6554 GCA_046595835.1 Acidimicrobiales bacterium
GGGCGCACGGCGCTGGGGCTGACGCGACCACCGGGTCGGGTGGCCCTGTCGGATCGCGCTGGCGGCGACTCGGCCGATGTCGTGTTCGCCGGCGATGCCGAGCCCGTCGGCCCGGCGTCGGTGTGGTGCCGGGACGGCTTGGCCCAGGGGGCCCTGCTCTTTCCGTTGGCCCACACGGCCGCGATGCGCGTCGCGCTCCCGCTCGGCGCCGGAGCCCGGACCCTCGCTCCGGACGCCTTTCCATCGGCCGCGGAGGTGGCGTCAGGATGGGGCATGCACGCGGCTGGTGGTGTTCGGATCGAGGTGCCCGATCGTCGGTTGCGCGACGCAGTGGCCGCCAGCACCCGTCACCTGCTGCTCGGTCAGGGCGGCCCCGAGGTGGCCGCCGCGCTCGACCTGATGGGGTTCCCAGGCGAAGCGGCTCGGCTGCTCACGCGCGACACGGTCGCGCTGGCTCGCACCGGTGCTCCTGGTGCCACGTTGCACGCGCTGGCCCGGCACTGGGAGCTCACCCGTGACGTGAGCTTCGCCGGCGAGGTGGTGCCCGTCGTGGCGGCGCTGGTGGCCCAGCTCGGTCGTGCGGACGCGCACGATGCCCAGCTCGGCCTCGCCGCTCTCGACGCGGCGGCCCACCTCCTCGAGGCGGCCGGCGAAGGCCGCGCCGCGCGCGATGCGCGTGCCGTGGCTCGTGGCCCGATCGGGGAGCCCCCGGTCGCTCGGGGCCTAGACGGCCTGCTTGTGTCGGCCACAAGCACCTGGACCTGGGCTACCGACGCGACCGAGCACGACGCAGCGCTGAACGCAGCCCTCGTGACGCTCGTGCGCGAGCAGCTCCTCAAGGAGCAGGTCGATGGCATCGCGCTCAGCCCCGTCGTGCCCGACTCGTGGCTCGGGCAGGGTTGGGAGCTGCACGGCGCGCCCACGCGCCACGGCCGCCTCTCCTACGCAGTGCGCTGGCACGGTGACCGGCCCGCCCTGCTCTGGGAGCTCGAGGCGCACCTCGGCGGCGCACCGGTCACCCTCTCGGCCCCCGGCCTTGATCCCACGTGGTCGAGCCACGACGTCGCCGGCGAAGCGCTGCTCGCCCGTGTCGCCATCCCGGAGCGCGGCCCGCGCCGGGGGCTCTCGATTCCCGTGTCGATCGAGCCCATGCCCCGAGATCGCTCGTGAGCGCCTCGGGTGGCCTGCCCACCGACGAGCTGGTGTCGCTCCTGCTCGCCTTTGGGGTGGCGAGCTCCGACATCCGCCAGGCGCAGGCCGACGGCACGCTCGTGCTGCTCGCCATCGAGCGTCTCGCCCTCAGCCAGGATCTCTGCTACGACCTCGAGGCGGCCAGCCGAGCCACCAGCCTGCCCACCGACGAGCTGCGCCACATCTGGCGGTCGCTCGGCTTCCCGGATCCGCCCCTCGGGGAGCCGATCTTCTCCGATGTCGACCTCGGGAACTTCGCGGCGGTGGCCGATCTCATGCACAGCGGCGTGGTCACGCCGGAGGTCACCTACGGCATGACCCGGGTCATCGGCTCATCGATGGCGCGGATCGCGTCGGCGCTCGTCGATGCCGTCAGCGCTCACATGGAGCCGAGCTCGGTGCTCACCGATGACGAGGTGGCCGAGGTCCTCGAGCCGGTGGCCAGCGAGGCCGGCGGGTTCCTCCCGATGTTCCCGGCCGTGCTCGAGCAGGTGTGGCGGCGCCACCTGCAGGACGCGGCCCGCCGCCGGCTGCTGCGGGGCGACGCGGAGGATGGTCCGGGCTTGGTGGTGGGCTTCGCCGATCTCGTCGGGTTCACGGCCCTCGCCCAGCAGGTGTCCGACGAGGAGCTCGCCGCAGTGGTCGACCAGTTCGAGCGCCTCGCCTATGACGTCGTGGTGGCCGGTGGCGGGCGCGTCGTGAAGATGATCGGTGACGAGGTGATGTTCCTCGTGGAGGACCCGGTCATGGCGGCCGAGATCGCCGTCGGTCTGGCCGACGCCTCCCGCGACGCCGCTGAGCTCGGCGACGTGCGGGTGGGCATGGCGATCGGTCCGGTGCTCGAGCGCGAGGGCGACGCCTACGGCACCACCGTGAACCTGGCCAGCCGAGCGACCTCCATCGCGTACCCCGGCACGGTCGTGGTGTCGCCCGAGCTGCGCGACGCCCTCGCCGACAACCCGGACTTCGCCTTCCGCAACATGCGGCCGCGGTTCCTCAAGCACATCGGCCGCGTGACGCTGTCGGTGCTGCGGCGCGCTGACGATGCCCCGAGCACCATCCGCGACACGATCGACGAGCGCCGTCGACAGATGCGCGAGGTGGTGCGGGAGCGCCTGGCCAGCCACGGCGCATCCGCCAGCTCCGCCGACAGCGAGGCTGTTGCGGACACCTGACGCGCCGACGCTCGTTCGCGCACGAGTGCGCTCGCCGGGGTCAGGCCTCGAGCTGCTGCTTGACTGCGGTGACCGAGCCGTCGTAGATCGGCGCGAAGAGGGCGGCCATCTCGTCAGGGCGCACCTCGTAGGCCCACTCGAGGCGGGAGCCCTCACCCTCCGCGGTGACCGTGAGGGTGGCGAGGTGGTGCTCGAGCGCCATGGGCGACTTCACCACCGAGTAGGAGATGCGGCGGGCGGCGTCGTCGCGATCCTTCAGCTGCTCGTGGATCTCGAGGCCCATCGTCTGGAGCTTGCGGATGTCGCCGTCCATCTCGCAGGCGTCGATGCCGGGCATCCACTCCTCGAGGCCCTCGAAGCGGCCGACCAGGGCCCAGACCTCGTCTGGCGTGCGCTCGATCGTGATCTCAGCCTTGCCCTCTGCCATCAGAATCCCCTCGGTCGGTGTGGAGCGGGCAGTCTGCCCTGCCGCCGCTCGCGGCGGCCAACCGCTGCGGCAGCCAGCCGCGTCAGGCGAGCGCCGCAGTGGCGATCTCCCACGGCTGGAGCTCGAAGGTGCCCTCGAAGGCCCGCAGCGGTCGGCCTCGCAGGTCGAGCAGCCAGCCGTGGCGGCCCTCGACGGCGACCACTGCTGGTGCGCTGGTGGGGTTCATCACGCGCACGTGCACGGCACCCGCCTCGCGCACCACGGCCGACACCTCCGCGCCGCTGATCGACAGCGCCTGACCCGTGGCGGCCTGGGCGCCGTTGGCGCCACGGGTCACGAGCAGCGGCAGCTGGGCCAGATCGACCAGCTCGTACGGATCCCGCTCGCCGACGTGCACCGCCAACGAGGCGCTCACCCGGCCCTGCTGCTGCGGCCCCTCCATCGGCGTGAACGGTCCAGCCGGCAGAGGCCGGGTGGCCATAGGTCCCTGCGACAGCATCCCGGTGCAGCGCAGCAGCGTGACGGCGAGCGTGCTGGCGGTGGCACCGTCGGCGGTGAGGTCGACGAGCTCGTACTCGAGGAGCCCCTCGTGCACGACGGTGAGCCCACCGGCCGACACGAAGCGGCGCGACGGGTAGGTGGCGAGACCCATCTCGGTGGGACCTCCTTCGGCCACCAGGCCGCGGTCCACGATCGCGAAGGCGCACTCGGCCTGGGACGACGCGGCCGGTCGGGGGAGCGGGAGGTGCACGCGCAGGCGGTGATCGCGCACGCCGTGGTTGTCGAGCTCGAGGTGCAGTCGCACGATGTCCTCGCCGGCGCGCAGCTCCAGGACCGTGGAGACGGTGACGGCGACCGCGCCGACGCGCGCCGGGCCCTCCGCGTGGGTGGGCAGGTCGAAGCTGCGCAGGATCTCCACCCGGGCCCGCAGCGGCCCGCCCTCGAGCACGCGGACGGACACCGAGGTCGGCTGGTCGACGAGCGAGTCGACATCAGGCGGACACCAGTTGTACGTGTCGCCCACGTCGCCACCGTCGACGAGCGCGCCCAGCCCGGCGTGACCGTCGACGGCGAAGGTGCCGTCCACCTCGTCGATCACCACCTCGATCATGCCGTTGCTGAGGCCGCGCTCGCCGGCCGACACCGGGTGCACCGATGCGCTGGCGCCCATCCACGACTGCCAGCCGTAGCCGGCCACCTCGTCGACCCGGGCCAGCACCGTGACAGCCGGCTTGTTCGTGATGCGCACGCGCACCGTCTCCCCGGATCGCTCGTGACGAAGCGCCGAGAGCGCGCGGCGCACGGGCGGCGTGACGAGCGTGCCCGCCTCCTCGCGCTCGACGTGCAGCAGCTCGGTGCCGTCGGCGGCCTCCACCGTGAACGACAGGATCGACCGGACGAACTCGAGCTCGCTCACCATCACCGTGGCGACCGCGATGGCCGTGTCGTCCATCAGGACGCGCTCGGCCGGTCGCTCCGACACGAGCTGGCACCCCTCGGGCAACCCCGCGCCCGGGAGGCGCAGCTCCACCAGGCCGCCACGGGTGCGGGCCGACGGGTTCACGATGACCGGTCCGGTGCCGGTGATGGTCGCCCCGAGCGCGTCGACGGCTCGGGTGGTGAGCCCCTCGGCGATCCGGGTGGCCTCGCCGAAGCGGTGCAGGACGGCGTCGCACACCTCGTCGATGGAGCAGGCGCAGATCGAGTCGTGGGCGCTGTTGCGGATCACCTCGAGCCAGGCCGCATCGAGCAGCGCGCCCGGCCAGTGCCCCGCAGGTAAGAACAGCGCCGAGGTGGGCTCGGCCAGCCGCTCGAGCGCGCGCTCCGCGATGGCCGCGGCCTGCTTCACGTCGACGCGGTTCGATGCCACCCCCATGAGGAGGTTGGCCCGCGCCCCGGATCGCAGCTCGCCGGTCCACGACGGCAGCCCGTCGGTGGGCGCGCCGTGCACGTGCTCGGCCAGCGAGCAGATGTGGAGGTCGTAGCCGTCGCCGCCGTCCCCCGTCAGCGCGTTGGCCTCGGCGACCACGCGGCCGAGCCACGGCTGCGGCATCAGGTGGTCGGTGCCGTTCATCCAGAGGATCGGCCCCACCAGCAGGTCGCCCTGCTCCTCCTCGAACTCGGCGATGCGCCGCAGCAGCGCCTTCGCGTCGTCGGGCACCAGCGCCCCGTTGCCGTAGCCGAGCGGGAGGTACTCGGCCCGCACGGTGGAGCCATCGGGCGCCGACCACAGGAACCCACTTCGATCGACAGCGCCCGGCACGCCCCGCCACACCACCGCGTGCTCGAAGCCGAAGAGGCGCAGCAGCTGGGGCATCTGAGCCACGTGGCCGAACATGTCCGGCAGGTAGCCCACGTCCATCGCGCCACCGAAGCGGGCGGCCACGCGCAGGCCGAGCTGCAGGTTGCGCACGAGGGTCTCGCCCGACACGAGGAACTCGTCGGGCAGCGCATACCAGGGACCCATGGCGACCCGGCCGGTCATCGCCAGCGCCCGGAGCCGCTCCTCGGCGGCGGGACGCACCGCGAGGTAGTCGTCGACCACCGCCATCTGCCCGTCGAGCAGGAAGTGGGCATAGGACGGGTCGGCTTCGAGCTGCGGCAGGAGCTGGTCGAGCAGGTCGACGAGCCGCAGTCGGAACGTCTGGAACGGCGAGTACCACTCGCGGTCCCAGTGGGTGTGCGGCACGATGTCCACACGGCGCTTCGTCCTCGAGCCGCCAGAACCCTTCACGACCACGGTGCCCCCTGTTGGCTTCGGTCTCCGTCGGCCTCGGCTCGGCCGAGCGACCCTTCACGATGGCACGCTCCCGACCCTGGGCGCGGCGGATGACCTCCGTCAGTCGCGGGTGCGGGCGGCCAGCTCGCTACGGACCGAGTCGAGCCAGGCCAGGTGCTCGGCCGCGTGCCGCACCGGGATGGCGAGAGGGTCCAGGCCGTAGAGCGCGGTGGCGTTGCCGGCGAGGATCCGCTGCGTGATCTCCGGGGTGAGGGCGGGGTAGCCGTAGGCATCCTGCATCCACCCAGGGATCCGAAAGGCGCGCATGGCATCGATGAGGGGCTGCGGCGGGCCGTACCAGATCGAGTCGGTGCCCCACAGGATCCGGTCGGGTCCGACGGCGAGCAGCAGCTTGCCGAGCACGTGGGCCGCCTCCAGGGGTCGACGCAGCATGAGGAACCACGTGCTGCCCAGCTCAGCCCAGACGTTGTGGCCGGGTTCGATCCCCGCAGCTCGGAGGCTGGCCACGAGACGGTTCACCCCGGTGCCGGCTGGGTCGTAGGGCCCTTCCTCGCCCTGGGGGTCGAGGTCGTAGCCGGAGTGGTAGATCACGAACTGGATGTCGGGGAAGGCGCGAGCCGCCGGGCCAACGTCTCTTGGCGACGACCCCGCCGCGGTGGCATCTGGCACCGGACCGGCGATGCCCTTGTGGGCGCAGACGATGCGCGGTCCCACCTCCCGCACCCGTTCGAGGAACGGGAGCCCGAACTGCTCGTCGTCGAGGAAGAAGCCGTCCTGGCCGCTGCCGGGCGGGCTCCAGAGCGTGTACACCTTCCATGCCGCCGGCCCGAGACCGTCGCGCCAGCCCTCCATCCGGTCGAGCTCCTCGTTGCCCAGGTTGGGGTGCACGATCGTGTGGGTGAGCACCCGGCCCGTGCCGGCGTAGCGGTCGACCACGTCGCGGACAGCGGCCAGCTCGGCGTTCGGGGTGAGCATGCGATCGGGGAGCCCGGGCAGGGCGGTGATCAACGCGACGGCGGTC
>JBKJSO010000034.1:0-25408 GCA_046595835.1 Acidimicrobiales bacterium
CGTCGCTGTGTTGCCCAGCGCCCGAGCGGACGGCGCCACCTCCGCAGACCCCGTGCTCGCCGATCGGGTGTCACGACCCGAGAGCAGCTCTGCCGAGGGCGTGGTCAGCGGTGAGAACCTGCCGATCCGGCGCGTCCGGGTCGGGGGGCCAACGCCGGCGACCGGCCCCATGGGGGGCATCGTCGTCCTCGACCTCAGCTCGTTGTGGGCCGGGCCGCTCTGCGGCTCGCTGCTGGCCGCCGCCGGGGCCACGGTGATCAAGGTGGAGTCGGCGAGTCGACCCGACGGTGCCCGCCGCGGTCCGAGCGCGTTCTTCGACCTGCTCAACGCCGGCAAGCAGAGCGTGGCCCTCGACCTGCGCACGACCGAGGGGGTGGCGCAGCTTCACCGGCTGCTGGCCGCCGCCGACGTGGTGATCGAGGCATCCCGACCGCGTGCCCTCGAGCAGCTCGGCGTCGATGCGATGCAGGTGCTCGCCAGTGGTCGAACGCGCGTGTGGGCGTCGATCACGGGACACGGCCGGAACGGGGTGGGCCGAGATCGGGTGGCCTTCGGTGATGACGCCGCCGTAGCCGGAGGGCTCGTGTGCTGGGCTGACGGGCGGCCGCTCTTTTGCGCCGACGCGGTGGCCGATCCCCTCACGGGCCTCGTGGCGGCGGCCGGCATCATCGACGCGCTGGCCGCGGGCGGCCAATGGCTGCTCGACCTCTCGATGGCCGAGGTGGCCACCTTCTTCGCCGGGCCCACCCTGCCGGTCCCCCGCGACGTCGGGCCGGTGGATCCGCCGCGGGCGCGGGTGGCCAGTGGCCGCGGACCGCTCCTGGGCGAGCACACCGCGGCCGTGCTCGCCGGTGTCGGCCGATGAGCCCCGCCGACTCGCTGCTGGTGCGCGACGTGGAGGTGGGCGGTGCGATCGTCGACGTGCGCGTCGCAGGCGGCCAGATCGACGCCATCGCGCCTGCGCTGGCGCCGCGCCGCGACGAAGAGGCGCTCGATGGCCACGGCGGCGCGCTCATCCCTGGGCTCCACGATCACCACCTGCACCTCTACGCCGCGGCGGCCGCCGTCACGTCGGTGGCGGTGGGGCCGGCGGAGGTGGGCGACGAGACCGGGCTGGGCCACGCCCTGCGGGAGGCCGATGCGTCGCTGGCGCCGGTGCAGTGGCTGCGCGCCGTCGGCTACCACGAGGCGGTGGCCGGCGACCTCGACCGGCATGCCCTCGACCGCATCGTCGGCGATCGTCCCGTGCGGCTCCAGCACCGCAGCGGCGCCCGCTGGACGCTCAGCTCCGCAGCCGTCGCCGCGCTCGACCTCGCGACGCGCTCCGAGCCGGGCATCGAGCGCGACGAGTCCGGTCACCCCACCGGACGGCTGCACCGCGCCGACACCTGGCTGCGGACGCTGCTCCCCCGTGCCGACGCTCCCGACCTGGCCACCCTCGGGGTGCGCCTCGCCGGGTTCGGCGTCACGGGCGTTACCGACACCTCGCCGGTAGACGACGCGAGCGACTGGGCCGCCATCGCCGACGCGGTCGCCTCGCACGACCTTCCGCAGCGGGTGATGGTCACCGGCGGACCAGAGCTGGCCGGCGCGGCGCTGCCAACCGGGCTCGAACGAGGGCCGGTGAAGCTGGTGATCGACGACGACGCCTACCCCGCCCTCGCCGATCTCGCCGATCACATCGCCTCCGCTCACCACCACGGTCGGAGCGTGGCCATCCACTGCGTGACCCGCACTGCGCTCGTGCTCGCGCTGGCGGCGTGGGATGTCGCGGGGAGCCGGCGGGGCGATCGCGTGGAGCACGGGTCGGTCGTGCCGCTCGAGATGGTCGCCGGGCTGGGCGCCCACCGTCTCACGGTCGTGACCCAACCAGGCTTCGTCGGCGAGCGCGGCGACGAGTACCTGGCCGAGGTCGGCGACGACCTCCCGGACCTGTACCGCTGTCAGAGCCTGATCGATGCCGGCGTGGCGATGGCGGGCAGCACGGATGCGCCGTACACGTCCCTCGACCCCTGGCGGGCGATGCGCGCCGCTGTCTCGCGTCGGGCCCCGAGTGGAGCGGTCGTGGGTCCCGCCGAAGCCGTCAGCCCCGCCCGGGCCCTGGATTTGTTCCTCGGCGATCTGCACGACCCGGGTGGTCCGGTCCGTCGCGTGGAGGTCGGTGCGCCGGCGGACCTGTGCCTGCTCGCCCACCCCCTCGCCACGGCGCTCCACCGGCTGCAGGCCGACGACGTCGTCGCCACCGTCTGCGCCGGCCGCCTAGTGCACGGCCGACCCCACCCCGGCTCTGTCACCGAAACCGGGACCACGACCCCGAACCCGTGACACGCCCCGCTGTCGCCAACGGCCCTGTCACCGAAACCGGGACCACGACCCCGATCCCGTGACACGCCCCGCCGGCAGGGGGCACCGCGTCTGAGATCAGCCGTCGAGGACGACGGCGCGCTCAGGACAGCTCGACACTGCTCGGCGGGCGTCGGTCTCTCGATCCGGTGGGACCTGCTCGTCGATCACCACGCCGTTGCCGTCGTCGTCGGCCGCGAACAGCGCCGGGGCGAGGGCGTAGCAACGGCCGTGACCGGTGCAGAGGTCGGGATCGATCCGGATCTTCATCGCTGGCAGGGTACCGCTCGGCCGCGCCTAGTCTGACACTTGCGTCATGTTTCGGGCGCCGCCGGTTCCACTCGCGAGGAGACGCATGGCCGACTACAAGTTCCTGCAGTACGAGACCCACGACGACGGTGCCATCGTGCGCATCCTCCTCGACCGGCCCGAGGCGCGGAACGCGCAGAACCGCGGCCTGCTGGTGGAGCTCGACGAGGCGTTCCTGCGGGCTGAGGCCGACGACACCTGCCGGGTGGTGATCCTCGGCGGCACCGGACCCCTGTTCTCCTCGGGCCACGACATGGGCTCGAAGGTGGCGATGGAGGAGTACCAGACCCACCCCACCAGCTCCATCAACGGCGCCACCCGCGTCGGCGCCGAGAAGCGGATGCTCCAGGAGTGGCACTACTACTTCGAGAACACCCGCCGCTGGCGCAACCTGCGCAAGATCACCGTTGCCCAGGTGCAGGGCACGGTGTTCGCCGCCGGCCTCATGCTCATGTGGGCCTGCGACCTGATCGTCGGCGCCGACGACGTGGTGTTCGCGGACGTCGTCGGCACCCGCCTCGGCATGTGCGGCCTTGAGTACTTCGCCCACCCGTGGGAGTTCGGCGCTCGCAAGACCAAGGAGCTGATGCTCACCGGCGACAGCATCGACGTGCACGAGGCCCACCAGCTCGGCATGGTGTCAAAGGTCTTCCCGCGGGCCGAGCTCGAGGACAAGACGCTCGACTTCGCGCGGCGCATCGCCAAGCTGCCGACCATGACGGCGCTCATGATCAAGGAGTCGGTGAACGAGACGCAGGACAACCAGGGCTTCTACAACAGCCTCAACGCCTGCTTCACCCTCCACCAGCTCAACCACAGCCACTGGGCCGAGGTCCACGAGGACGGCTGGCCGGCCGCCAAGCCCGAGGACGGCATCCCGTCGTGGAAGGAAGCGCCGCCCATCGTGCCGGCGGAGAAGACCACGGTCCGCGCCGAGAGCGCTGTCTGATCAGACGTCGGCAGTGAGCGGCCGCTCGCGGTCCCGTGAGGCGCGGGGATCGAGGCTGCGGACCGCAGTCACAAACGCGAGCGCCCACAGGGCGACGACGGCAACCAGGCTGAGGTGGACCGCCGGCGAGAGCCAGGCGTTTCCATCCGTCGTCTCCCGCAGCAGGTAGCGCTTCTCGCTGGCGAAGGGCGCAGTGGTGCCGATGGCGCTGATCTCTGCCTCGTGGATGTCCGGATCGGCGGGCAGGTGGAGCGGGACCGCCATCATCTCCATGCCGCGGTGCAGCCGCAGCATCGCCTTCCAGAAGCTGCGCTGACCGTCCACGGTGTCCCCGACCGGTATCGGCTTCGTGGAGCGGTACTCACCGGGGCGACCGCTCGGACGCATGTCCGCCAGCTCGAGGCCTCCCCCCTGCCACGCCATGGCCTGGAACCAGGAGGCGTGCTCCGCGGCATCAGTGGGCGCAAGCGTCGCCACGATGAACGCCGTGCCCGACGTGGCGCCGGGTTCGGTGCGAATCGACGCCGTCACGTCCCCGGTCGGCCGGCGCATCGGGATGAGGATGACCGCCAGGCACATCACGGCCGCCATGGCGAGGATCCCACCACGGACAGGTTGGAGGTCACCTCGTGCGGCGATGGCGCGGGCCAGTGCGACGCCGAGCAGGGCAGCGCCGATCGCGCCGATGGTGCCGAACACGACGGCCTCCGGGGCCATCGCCGACGACCACGGCTGATAGGCGTCCTGGTTCCACACCCACTCGCCGGCCAAGCCAACCGTCCCGATGGCGAGCCCGCTCGCCGCTGCGAACCGAACGGTCTTCGTGGTGCCGAGCACCACCGCGAGCGCCTCGACAGCAAGCGCGGATACGAGGAACGTCCCACCGAAACGGGTGCTGACCGGGTCACCGCCGCCTCCACCGAGGGGGTTCGTGACCAGCACCAAGAAGTTCACGGCGACGATCCCGAAGCCCCATCCGCGTCCGAGCACGATGCGCATCGTGATCAGCGCGAGACCGCCGGCCAGGCCGATGAGGATCGGGCTGAACAGGGCGTTGAACTGCGGCACGCCGAAGGCGAACTCCCCCTGCGGTGCGACGAGGCCCTGGAGCGTGAGCCAGCCACAGAACACGTGCAGCCCCCGTGCCCAGCCACCGTCGGTGGGGCGCACGCCGGCCCCGGCGAGGATCAACCATGCCGCGAGGCCCGTGAAGGTCGCTCCGAGGATCATCAGCATGTGAGGCGGGCTCCACATGGTGACGTCGACGCCGTACTCGCCGTGCCAGACGTTGTCGATCGGGAAGCCGATGACGGCGCCGATGCCGAGCGCCCACAGGGGCAGGAGCGAAGGGGGGATGCGAAGGGCGCCGACTCGCACGGCTGGCTCGACGCCCTCGAAGGTGGCGAACAACGTCCCGAGCACCGCTCCGGCCACGAGCAGGACCAGCCCGATGAGGATGGACGCGTGCGGGGCCGTGAACAGATCCTTGTCGCGCCCGAGCGCGATGTGCCACGACACGTCGGCGTAGAAGCCCTGCCCTGCGACCAGCAACCCGAACAGCGCCGTACCGATGGCGGCCGCCGCCCACCCAGGCACGCCGGTGAGCCGCTTCAACGAGTCAGGGATCCGCGAGAGCGGCTGCAGGGCACCCCAGCCGCTCGGCGCAGGCTGGCCGAAGGCCAGCAGCGCGACGACGGCCATCGCGTAGGCAATGAGCAGCGCGACGAGCGGGGTCCACGATGCGAGCGTGGAACCGCCCAGCGTTCCCTTGTCGACCATGAGCGCTGCGACCGACGACAGCATCAGGCGGCAAACCTGACGATGGGACCCGGACGGCTCGGCTGGTCGCCTCGGATGTTCACGTCGGTCAGCCCACGCCGAACGACACCACGCAGCACATTGGTCGACACGCGACTCTCCCCCCACAGCGAGGTGGTCACCCTAGGCCATCGTGCGCGATCCGTAGAAGTGACGCTTACGTTAGATCTCGGCTAGAACAGGGCCCGCAGCGCGACCGAGGGGGCACTCAAGTGACTGACATCGACATGAACATGATGGGCGGTGAGCAGGACCTTGAGGCCCTGGCCCACCCGCAGCCGCTGTTCAAGATGCTGCGCGACACCGCGCCGGTCATCGACCTCGGCGCCGAGATGGGCGGGATGATGATCGTGGGTGGGGATGACGACGTCCGTCACGTCCTCCAGCACCCCGAGATCTTCTCGTCGGGCGTCGACGCGGTGGCCATCGGACAGGTCCGGCCGCTCATCCCGCTCCAGATCGACCCGCCCGACCACAAGAAGTTCCGCAAGCTGCTCGACCCCATCTTCGCTCCGAAGCAGGTGGCGCTCCTCGAGGACAACACGCGAGCGCTCGTGCGCGATCTCATCGCGGCGGTGGTCGACGACGGTCACTGCAACTTCCACACGGCGGTGGCCGAACCGCTGCCCAGCACCGTGTTCCTCCAGCTGCTCGGGCTGCCCACCTCGCGCACCGCCGAGTTCGTGAAGCTCAAGGACGGCATCATCCGTCCTCCCGCCCACACCGTCGAGGAGCGGGTGGAGATGGTGAACGCCACCGGGCAGCAGATCTACGCCGTGCTGCAAGAGGTGGTCGACGAGCGCCAGGCCGAGCGCCAGGACGACTTCATCTCGATGTTCCTCGACGCCGAGGTGGACGGCCACCGCCTCACCGCCGAGGACGTGCTCGACATCGGCTACCTCTTCTTCCTGGCCGGCCTCGACACCGTCACCGCCTCGCTCGACTGCATGCTGTCCTACCTCGCCCAGCACCCCGACCAGCGAGCCCAACTCGCGAAGGACCCGTCGCTCATCCAGCACGCCATCGAGGAGATGCTGCGCTGGGAGTCGCCGGTGCAGGGCGTCGTCCGCATCACCACCCAGGAGACCGAGATCAACGGCTGCCCGATCCCGGCCAACCAGGTCGTGTCGGTGATGCTCGGCTCGGCCAACACCGACGAGCGCACGTGGGCCGACCCCGACGCCGTCGACTTCGATCGAGAGGGCAACAAGCACATCGCCTTCGGGGGCGGAGCACACCGCTGCCTCGGCTCGCACCTCGCCCGCATGGAGCTGCGGGTGGCCCTCGAAGAGTGGCACGCCGCCATCCCCGACTACTCGCTTCCCGAGGGCACCGTGCTGAAGTACTCGCAGGGCCTGCGCGCCGTGGAGAACCTCGAGCTGATCTGGTAGGGGTCTCGTCAGCCGACGAGCAGTGGCGACAGGGTCGTCTTCACCTTCCAGCAGGAGCACGTCTTCGTCCAGTCGATCCGTCGCCACGTGCCGGTGCCGTCGTGGCGCTGCGGCGTGAACGTGAGGTTCCCGTGGATCCCCGCCGGCTGGTTTCGGATCGTCTCGACGCCGCGGATGAAGGCCTCGCGCGTGAGGGTGGGCCCGGCCTGCTCGAGGCCGTGGAGCACCGTGAGGATCTCGTCGCACGCCTGGTTGGCGGCGATGTACTCGGCGTCGCGGCCCTGCCGGGGGATGTCGTTGCCGGTCTGCTTCTTGATGGCGGCCCGACACCACTGCGCCTCGGCAGGCTCAGGCAGACCTGAGTTCGGTTCGCCGAACCGCAGCCCGGTGAACGCAGCCGTACCGTCGAAGTGGTCCTTCGGATACGTGGAGGTGGCGGTGTCGGTGGTGGAGAAGCCGGCGTCGTTCTCGAGGTAGCGCGGCTTGAAGCCCTGCGCCTGCGCCTGGTTGAAGAAGTTGGTCTTGGCGATTGCGGACACGATGAGGATCGCCGTGTCAACCCGGTCCGAGGAGAACCGCTGGACCGCCACCGCGTCGGTGGGGCCTCCCGTGTTCTGGTCGGCCGTCTGCACCTCCGACACGATGGTGCGCCCCCGGGCCTTGATCGGGTTGATGATGCTCTCCTTCACCACCTGGGCCTGCGCAGGATCCGACGGGTAGTACACACCAATGCGCTTGCCGGTGAGCAGGCCGTCGCGGTCAGCCCAAGCCACGAAGTTGCGGAACAGACGATCCGACGACATCTGCATCGTGAACAGGTTCGGGGCGGAGCGGGCGTACACGGCGTCACCGCTGCCGTCGCTCGTGAAGGTGGGAAGCTTGAACTCTCGTGCCGTGCACTCGTTGCCTGGGCCGAAGTCGTGGATCGCGATGACCGCGAACACCACGTTGTCGATGCCGAACGTCTCGCAGGTGGCCCGCTGCGCATCGGCAGAGAGGATGTTGTACGAGCTGTAGATGGGCGTGATGTCGCGCCCGTGCACGGGCAGCCTGCCCTCGGCCCGGAGCTCCTTGAGGACGCCCTCGACGTGCTGCTTCGGGTCACCTTGGTCGTAGCCGGGGCCTAGGGCTCCGATGGCTGAGAGGTCGGGCAGACCGAACCCGATCTTGATGCTGCTGGCGCTCACGCCTGGGCCGGTCGAGCCGCCGGCCGCCGAGCCAGCGCTGCCGCTCGTGCCTGGGCGAGCGCCGCTCGTGCTCTGGACGGGACCCGTCGCGCCTGGCGATGTCGGGCCGCCCGTGCCCGATCCGGGGGCACCGTCGACCGTCAAGGCCGTACCACCGTCGGGGGTGGTGCCGGCAGGTGAGCCGTCGTGGTTGCGGGTCGCACTGGCCGCGGAGCCGGGCGCGGCCCCGAGGACGTCGTTGCGGTCGGGTACGAGCACGGCCGCCAGCAGGACCCCAATGAGGAACGCGGCCGCCATTCCGACCAGAGAGGAGGGCTTGCGGCCGGCCAACCGTCGATTGACGGCGTCGGGGGTTGTCATCCTGTTCTCCTGCTCGTCACGAGACCCGCTCCGGTGACGGGGCTGGTCTCACGGGTCCTGCCGGGGCGGGGCCATCACTCGCTTCGGCAGCGTCATGGGTCGGTTTCCCCCCGCCGTGTGCCGAGCGTCGGATCGCCCGGTCGTCGGTACCGAGGTAGGCCCGGATCACCTCTGGATCCCGTCGCACCGTGTCGGGGTGGCCCTCAGCGATCACCGCGCCTGCGGCGAGCACGTAGAGGCGGTCGACGATCGCGCCGATCATCGGGATGTCGTGATCGATGATCACCACCGAGGCGCCCAGGTGCGCC
Organism: Acidimicrobiales bacterium; assembly: GCA_046595835.1. Classification (GTDB taxonomy): domain Bacteria; phylum Actinomycetota; class Acidimicrobiia; order Acidimicrobiales; family VFJN01; genus VFJN01. Next base: position 8,666 of record JBKJSO010000034.1, read on the forward strand.
TGGATCTCGCGGATGGCGGGCACGAACGCCTCGACCTCCCGCTGCGCGATCCCGGCCGTGGGCTCGTCCAACAGCAGGATCTCCGCACCCATCGCGATGGTGCAACCGAGCTCCGCGAGGCGTCGGGTGCCGGTTGACAGCTGGAGCACGCTGCGGTGCGCAAACGGCTCCAGGCCGAGCAGCTCGACGATCTCGTCGGCTCGCAGCTGCTTGGACCGCTCGGCGGCTCGGGACGGGGGCAGGCCGAGCAGCGACGGCACCAGCTCGCTCGGGTCGTGGCGCTCCAGGGCCAGCTTGAAGGCGTCCACGACGGTGAGCTCGTCGAACAGGCGCGCCTGCTGGAACGTGCGGCTGATGCCCAAGAGGGCTCGCTGATCCGGTCGGAGCCAGGAGATGTCGGCGCCGCCAAACAGCACCTGCCCACCGTCCGGGGTGATCTGACCGGACAGTGCATCGAAGAGCGTCGTCTTGCCAGCGCCGTTGGGCCCGACGAGGCCCACCACCTCGCCCACCGCCACATGCATGGACACCGCGTCCACAGCCACGACACCGCCGTAGCGCACCGTGATCGCGCGTGCCTCGAGCGCAGGCAGATCCTCCGACGAGATCGGCACGGCCGCCCGCGGCTCGAGGCGTTGCCGCCCACCGTCCGCAGAGCTGGCGACGCGATCGACCTCCTCCCCAGTGAGCGCCGTGACGAGCCGGTCGCGGAGCCGGAACAACAGCGCCGCCACCCCACCGGGGAGGAGCAGCAGCACGAGCAGCAGACCGATGCCCGAGGAGATCAGCCCGATGTTGGCCCCGAAGAAGAAGGGGATGCCGCGAACCCACATGGCTCCGATGACCGCTCCTGTGATCGAGGTGACCCCACCGAAGATCACCATGGCCAGCAGGTTGAGGGACTCGACCGGTCCGAAGCTGCCGCTCGAGAACGTCACCAGGAGCCCGCCGTAGAGGTAGCCACCGAGCGAGGCGATCATCCCAGCAAGCACGAATGCCGTGAGCTTCACTCGCCTCGGGGACACCGCGAGGGTGGCTGCGGCCGGCTCGTTGTCCCGCACCGCGAGCATCGCCCGGCCGATCCCAGAGGTGCGCAACCGGTGCACCATCGTGGCCACCACGACGAAGATCGCCAGGCAGAGCCAGTAGTAGTTGCGAGTCCGCTGCATGTCGATCCCGAAGAAGACCGGCCGCGGGATCGTGGTGGAGACCTGGGACCCGGACAGGCGCACGAGCCAGCTCTGCCCGAACACCCAGGTGCTCGTGGCCACCGCGAACGCGAGCGTGGTGACGGCCAGGAACAGCCCCCGGATGCGCAGGGCCGGGATGCCGATGATCAGCGCCGCCACGCCGCCGGCGAGCACGCTGTAGAGCATGGCCATCCATGGCACGTACCCCAGCTGGAGCATGCGACCACCCACCACCGCACCGAGGCCGACGAAGGCGAACTGGCCGAGCGAGACCTGCCCGGCGTAGCCGGTGAGCACCACGAGGGAGAGGCCCATCAATGCGGACAGCACCACGCTCGTCATCAGCACGTGCTGGGAGCTCCCGAAGGGCAGGGGTGCGACGAACGCAATGACGGCGGCCGCTACGAGCGCGCCACGCCGGGCGCGGATGACATCGACCCGCCGCGCTAGGCGCGGAGGGAGCGCCCTGACAGCGCCCGCCAACGACCACGAGGACTCCTCGCCACCGCGGGCGAGCTGTCCGAGGTTCCGCCGGGCGACGAGGCTGACCACGACCACGAGGAACAGCGCGAGCTCGAGGGTCCCTCCCGTGGGGTAGTTAAAGGTGACGAGCGCCTCGAGGATCCCGATCGCGATGCCGCCGACGAAGACACGCGGCAGGCTGACCAGCCCACCGATCATCGCCGCCGCGAGCGCCCGGAGCATGAGCGACGGCCCGAGCGCCACGTTGGTCAGCAACGGCTTCGTGGGGCCAACGAGGATGGCCGACACGCCGGCGAGCAGGCCGGCGACCGTCCAGACGAGCAGCGACACGCGGTGCACGGGAACGCCCGCGAGCTCGGCGGCATCACTGTTCTCGGCCGCCGCACGACTCGCCATGCCGACGGTCGTGCGGTTCAGGAAGCTCGACAGCCCCACGAGCACGAGCGGCGACACCAGCAGGATCGCCACCTGGCCCGGCGACACGAAGTAGCTACCGATCTTGAAGCTCCACTCGAAGGGCGTTGGGAACGATGAACGGGCCAGATCGCCTGTCCTGGGGATGACGAGGTTGAGGACGAGGAGGATCTGGGAGACGCCGATCGTCGCGACGAGAAGGATCAGACGAGGGGCCTTCGACAGTCGGCGGATCACCAGGAGTTCAGTCAGCGCGCCGAGGATCGCGGAGAGCCCGAGGGCAAGGGGCAGCACGGCCCAGTACGGCCATCCGTGGTTGATGACGAGGATCGGGATGAGCGCAGCTGGGAGCGCCCCGATCTCGCCGTGCGCGAAGTTGAGGATGCGTGTCGTTCGGTAGACAAGGGTGAGCCCGAGACCGAGCAAGCCGTAGGTGAGGCCGGTGACGAGCCCGAGCGTGACGATCTCGATCGGCACCTGGAAGCCGATACCCGGCACGGTGAAGGCGAGCAGGCTCACGCCGCCGCACCGCCGTCGCCGAAGAACACCGAGCGCACGAGGTCGGTGCGGTCGATGAGCTCAGCGGTCGGTCCGCTGAAGCGCACCTCGCCCTTTTCCATGAAGTACGCGCGATCGCAGATCGACATCGCGACGTCGAGGGACTGCTCCACGACGAGCAACGTGGTTCCCTGCTCGATCCAGAGATCGATCAGGCGCAGGATCTTCTCCATCACGATCGGCGCCAGTCCGAGCGAGAGCTCGTCGATCACCACCAACCGCGGGCCGGTGACGACTGCTCGACCGAGGGCCACCATCTGCTGCTCGCCGCCCGACAGCGTGCCGGCTGGTTGGTCGAGCCGGTCGGCCAGCTCGGGGAACACGCTGAGCACCTGCTCTATGCGATCGGCGATCAGGGCCTCGTCGCGGATGAACGTGTAGGCGCCGATCCGCAGGTTGTCGCGCACCGACAGCGACGGGAACGTGGACTTGCCGCCGTTCACCTGCACGAGACCCCGCTTCACCCGTTCCGGCGCGGACAGCGAGGTGATCTCAACACCGTCGAGCCAGACCGAGCCTCGCGCTGGGCGATCGAGTCCTGAAACGAGTCGAAGAAGGGTCGACTTGCCGGCGCCGTTCGTGCCGAGGAGCGCAACGCGGCCGCCCTCGGGCACCTCGATGCTGACCTCGAAGAGCACCTGGAGGGGGCCGTAGGAGAAGTCCGCGCTACGGACCTCGAGCAACGGCGAGGCGGTCACGGTCGGTCTCCCGCTGAGAACGGCGTGCCGGACGCCCAGCACGCGCACGTTCCCGACCACGTCGCGGTGGTGATGAGCGTTGGGCCGTAGCCACCGTCGGGCAGGACGGCGAGCGGGCTCGTGACGGGCGACTCCACCGTGCGCTCAGCGAGCGCACCAAGGAGGCTGGCATCGTCTCGCTCCGCCGCCGCGGCCGCCATCGCAGCGTGCTGGCACCACACCAGCGCTCGGAGGAGCTCGGCATCGCCGAGGATGACCGGTGGAGTCTGGGCCGTCTCCCACCCGGCGCGGCAGGCCGCCCGCTGGGCTGCTGCGCCTGGGTGCCACGGGAGCTGGACGCTCGTGACGGCGATCGCACCGTCGAAGGCGGGCGGATAGCTGGCCGACGTCACGCTGTCGGCAGCGTCGAGGACAGCGAGCCGGACGTTCGGCCTGAGAACCCGCAGCTGGGAGCCGATCACCGATTGGTTGGAGACCGATGTTGCGAAGAGCACCCCGCTCACGCCGGCGCCCGCAAGGTCGAGGGCCACCCCCGCCGGCGCCTCACCGGGGGCGAGCCACGTGATGGTGGAGATGTCCAGGCCCTTCGCCCGTGCCTCGGGAACCAGTGACTCGAGCACCGACCGGAGACCGCGGTCGGCCACCAGCGCCAGCTTGCCGGTGAGCTGGGTGTGGGCCCGGACGGCGGTGTCGAGAAGCGACCGGGCCGCGCCGCGGCGGCTCGACAGCTCGCCCATGGCGCGTCCGGAGGGCACGGCGTCGTCGAAGGAGAGGGTCCAGACCCCGGCAGCCTGCAGGCACGAGCGCAGGTCCATCCCGAGCCCGGCCGAGGCCAGCACGAGGTTGCCCTGCCGCGCGACGGCGCAGGTGGCCGTCGTGTCGGTGATCGGAACGAAGGTGGCCGGCACGCCAGCCGCGGCGAGGAAGCGCCTGGCCATGGCCTCATCAGTCCGGTCGCCGGTGCCCGCCGCGGGATCGACCAATGCCACGACCTTGAGCGACGCAGACGGGAGGACCAGCACGTCGGACCCGTCAGCGGCCCTGGGGGGAGCGTCCTCAGAGCCGACGCCGGAGGACGCCGGCCTAAGGATCGGATGGGTCGCGAGGTTTGGCGCTGTGTTGGCGGAACCGGGGGCGGGTGGCATCGCGCTTGGCGTCTCCGCCGCAGCGCTGCGCTCGGCCGGGAGCAGGAGCCGCGTGGCGGTGGGCAGACCGAAGGCAAGCACGACGACGGCGAGACCCAGCATCAGCGACACCGTCCAGCGCTGTCCGGAGGTGAGCTCCGACACCGACTTGGCCATACCCCGCCCGGCCCGGCGAGCGCTCGTGGCTACCGCGTGCACGTCATCGAGCCTCCCCGGTCCTCGGATCACGGATTCGACACCGTCGGCACCGATACCTGTCCTGCACCTGCGTCAGCGCCCCCAGCTACAAGCGCGAGGTCAGCCCAGAGCGGGGCTGGCCTCAACGCGTCACTCGAACCAAATCAGTATACCTAATTATGGCAACGCGACGCTACGCGTACCAGGGCACCAGCGCGGCGAGATGCTTCTGCATGCGGTGCCGGGCCAGCTCGGGGTCCCGGTCGATAACTGCCTCCACGATTGACGCGTGGGTCCGGTTCACCTCCGCGGCTAGCGCCTGCAGCGAGGCCCCGCTCCGGGCCCCGGCCCTCGGCGGGGTGTGTCGGGCGCTGAGCCGGATGAGGATCCTCAAGAAGAGCAGGAGGAGGCGATTGCCAGCCAGCTCGGCAATCAGCACGTGGAGCTCGTGGCTGACCCGGTTGAGGTCGATGTCCACGGCCTCGCGCTCCGCAACGAGGCTCGCTCTCAGCGCGGCGGCGCCGTCGTCGTCGAGCTTCGCGGCGGCGAGGTCGACGGCGGCCAGCTCGAGGGCCGATCGAGCTTCATAGAGATGGGCGGGCGTGATGCCCTGGTACTCGAGGTACAGCGTCATGGCCTCGGCGATCGCGTCGGCGCCAGGCTCGGTCACCACGAGGCCGCCGCCGGGCCCGCGGCGCATGCGAGCGATCTGGTGGTACTCGAGCAGCCGAGCGGCCTCTCGCAGCACCGCTCTGCTCACGTCGTAGCGATCGATGAGGGTGCTCTCTGAGCCGAGCACCTCGCCGGTGGGCCAGCCTCGCTCGGCCACGTCGCGAAAGATCGAACGAGCCAGCTCCTCGGCCATCTTCGACTGGGAGCCATTCCGGCCCAACAGGGCGGACAGCACAGTCTGCGAGGCACGTCTGTGGCGGAGGAATGCGCCGAGCGCCTCGAGGTGCAGTCCCATCCGGTGGGCAGCCAGGCCAGGGTTGCCGGCCACCAGGGCCTCGACGATGGCGTCGTGGGCGGCGTCAGAGTCGGCGTTCCAGCGTGCCGAGCTCGCCCGGGAGACGGTGAGCGAACCGACGTAGAGGGCCGTGAGGCGTGTCAGGACGTCGCTGAACAGCTCGATCGCCGGGTTCCCGGTGAGGGCTCCGATGTGGCGGTGCAAGGCGTGCGGGTCGGCGTCATCGTGGCAAGCCCCCCCGGCCAGGTGGGCGCGCAGCGCCTCCAGATCCGCTTCGGTGAGGTTGGCCGCGGCCCGCTCCGTGGCGGCCACCTCGACGATCTGACGCGCCTCGAACAGCTCGTCGAGAGTCACCTGCGCGTACCGGACGTACACGGCCACGGCGTCGATCACCGGGCCCGCATCGGGCGCCGTGACGACCAGCCCTCCACTCGGACCGCGGCGCATCCTGCCGATCTGCTTGTGCTCGACGAGTCGGATCGCCTCTCGGAGCACGCCTCGGCTCACGTCGTAACGCTCGAGCAGATCGGGCTCGGAGCCGAGCACCTCGCCGGTGGGCCACCCCCGCTCGATGATGTCCTGCTCGATCTTCGACGCGATCACCTCAGCCAGCTTCTTGGTGTGCGTCACCACCATCTCCGAGCGTCGGGCATCGTGGAAGCCGAGGATACTGATCAGACACCCGACCTCGGGGAGGGCACCGGGACCACATCCTCACCGGCCGCCGGGGTGGCCCATGGCATGAGACGCCGCTGGGCACGGCGCAGCAGGTACGCCAGCACCTCGGGCGCGGCGACCTCCCCTGCTTCTGCGCAGACCGCGGCGATCGCGTCGGCACTCGAGGCGTCCGATCCGAAGGTCTCACGGGCGTCTTGCCGCTCCAGCTCGGCCAGCTGCGACCCCACCCTCGCCACCTCGCGTGCATGCTCGAGCGCGAGCAGCGCCGCACGTGCCGCCAGCTTGGCGGGACGATCCCGGAGCGCGGGGAGCACCTCAGACCGCAGGCCCTCGATGGCGCGGTCGTAGTGGGGAGCTCGCGCCACAGCGATGGGTCGTTCGATGACCTCCAGCTCGGTGCCCGTCGCGTCTCCCAGCGCGCTGGCGAGCTGCACGAGGAAGCGGTGGTGCGGTGCCTCGTACGCCGCGACGCCCAGCGATCCCCCACGCTCGATCGCCAGCGCGGTCGTGATCGCACAGCGCAGGTGCACGAGCACCCGGTAGTAGGCGACCGAAGCGGCGTCGATGTGGATGCCGCTCGCTCGCTCGTAGAGACGATCCCGCTCGGCGACGTCGCCCCAGGCGCCACTGGCGCCGCTCGCCGCAGACCGGACGTCGAGCCAGGCGATGTCGTCCATCGGGTCGCCGAGGTGGCTCATCTCCCAGTCGACAAGGCCAGTGACCTCGGCGCCGTCGTACAGGAAGTTCCCCGGGCCGGCGTCGCCGTGCACCAGCACGGTTCGGGCAACTGAGCTGGGCGAGTGCGCTCGCAGCCACGCCGAGGCGAACCCAAGCTGCGGGTCGGGTTCGATCAGGTGATCGCGCACGAGGCCGTCCCACAGCGCGAGGTCCTTGAGCGCGTGGTCGGCGGGCCGCTCCGGTCGAGCGAACCCCGGGAGGTCGAGACGCTCGACGTCCAGCCTGTGCAGCGCACCGAGCGCACCCATGAAGCTCTGAACGAGCGCGGGATGGTCGACCGGATCCAACCGCCGCAGGTCCGAGGTGCCGGGCAAGCGAGCCATCAGAACAGCGGTCGAGTCGTCGGTGATGCCGAGCACCTCGGCCACGGGCACGTTCGTGGGCCAGAGGGCTCGACACACGGTGACCTCGCGCTCGAGCGTGAGCGGCGTGCCGTGGAATGCGCCGGCTCCGGTCTCAGCTCGCAGGACGAGCGACCGTGACCCCGTCTCGACGAACCACAGCTCGCGCGACCCACCCCCGAACCCGCGCTCGGCACTGGTCACCGTCGCGCCGGTGGTCTCCTCGACCCACCGGCGCAGGGCAGCCTCCATCGATCAGGCGCCACCCCGTGATGACTCGGCCCGCAGCTCGTTGTGGCGCGCATACATCTGCACCGTCTTGCGAGCCAGGTCCACGGGTACCGCGGGGAAGAGCGGGAGGCCCACGTCGCGCGACGGGAGCCCCACTGTGGCCTTCCCGAAGGCCGTCTCCGTGTCGCGTTGGTTGACCATCTTCAGCTCGATGTCGACAACACGCCTGTCGTCGTCGATGCGCTTGTCGACGACCTTCCCCGTGAGGAACTGGGTGTCACCCTGGTAGTTGAACTTCCGGATCGAGTCCTCGAGGCGCAGCAGGCACCCGTCGTCACCCATCCAGTCGCTCACCTGGTGCTGGAACCAGCTCTGGCGCATCACCCCGTAGTCGTAGGCCATCGGGTTGCCGATGGCCTGAGCCCATGCCGAGTCCCAGTGGAGCCGCTGGGCGACGTCTGGGACGCCGAGCTCGTTCTTGATGTAGAAGGGCTTGATCCGCATCCGGTTCTTGTAGCCAACCCGCGACGACCGAAGCCCGTAGGGCACAAAGCCATAGCCGCCGGCGTGGAAGGCGATGACCTCCGTGACGGTGAGCGGCCCCTTCACCATCGGCTGGAGCTCATCGCCCACAGACACGTCCTCCCACCAGCGCTTCTCCGCGCCACGCACTGTCTCCGCGGCGTAGATCGCGTCGATGCGCTCGATGTCCTCGTCGGTGTACGTGGCTGACTCGATGTCGGCGTACTTCCCCCGGTCGCGCGACTCCTTTCGGGCGGTGAGGATCGTGAGGATCCGATACTCCCCCACCACCTCAGCGCACTGGTTGAAGATCGCCGAACGGCTCACCTGCACCACGGAGCGACCACCGAACTCCGAGGGCTTCGTCTCCACCGACTCGACCCCGCTGAAGCTGTACAGCCGATCGCCCGGGAACACGGGCCGGTAGAAGTCCCAGGTGCCGCCCGACACGAACACGTGGATCCCACGGAACAGCCCCCGGGTGGCCGCCTGGATCTCCTTGGGCATCGGATCGCCGAGCAGCGGTGTCTTGATGTGGCCGATGAAGGTGGGCGATGCGATCTGAGCACCCCACCGCGTGGTGGGCCCGTACTCCTCGTCGATGTGCAGCGGATTGTCGTCGCCCATGCCCAGCGCCCAGTTCCGGATGGCGTCGGGCGTCGCCACCGAGATGTGCTCCCGGGCGCGCGAGGCGGTGTCGACCCCGATGAGAAGCTGGGCGCGCTCGATGTCATGGTCGGTGAGCTCGTAGGCGATCGCCCGCTCGAACTCCTGGCTGATGTCGGTCATGCTGGCTGCCTTCCAGGCTGGATCTGCGAGTACAGTATCCTGATTATGGACCCCTCGCCGTCGCTGCTCGTTGACCAGGACGGGGGGCTGCTCACCCTCACCCTGAACCGACCCGAACGTGGCAACGCCATCGACGCGCCCTTGGCGGCAGCGCTGATCGACGTGTTCGAGGGGCTGGCCGCCGACCCGGGCGAGGCCCGCGCTGTGCTGCTCCGGAGCGAGGGGAAGCACTTCTGCACAGGCGCCGACATCGGCGGTGCGGGTGAGCGCCAGCGCGACGCTGGCAAGCCGACCATCGGCCACATGGCGCGGTCGCTGGGGCAGGGGCCGCACCGCGTGATCGAGGCGGTCTTCGACTGTCCGCTCCCCGTCGTGGCCGAGCTGTCGGGGCGAACGTCTGGGATGGGACTGCACCTCGCGCTCTGCTGCGACGTCACCGTCGCCGCTGCCAGTGCCACCTTCGCCGAGCCGTTCGCGCAGCGAGGCTTCAACGTAGACAGCGGCGGGTCGTGGCTCCTCCCCCGCTTCGTGGGGCTCACCCGGGCGAAGCAGCTCCTCTACCGAGGCGACCCCATCGATGCCCGCACCGCGGAGGCGTGGGGTCTGGTGTCCGAGGTCGTGACCGAAGACGAGCTCCAGGACCGGGCGCGCCTTCGGGCCCAGCAGCTCGCGGCGGGGGCGACGTTCGCCTTGTCGACCATGAAGAGCCTCCTGCGCGAGGGTCTCACCTCCGATCTTGCCGCCTCACTGCTTCGGGAGGCTGCCGCGATCGAGCTGACGATCCGCAGCGACGACTTCAAGGAGGGCATGCGGGCCTTCGCCGAGAAGCGGCCCCCCGGGTTCACCGGCCGCTAGCGCCGACGACCGCGTTGGAACCAATCAGTACACTCTGCTCGATGAGCCATCTGAGCGTCGACATCGCTGAGGACATCGCCACCGTCACGCTCGATCGGCCCCCGGTCAATGCGATCAACGCCTCCACGATGGTCGAGCTGGCTGACGCGTTCACGTCCTTCGTTGACCGCCGCGATGTCCGCGTCGCCATCTTCACCGCCAAGGGCGACCGGGCCTTCATGGCCGGCGTCGACCTGAAGAGCGTCGGCGCCGACTCGCAGGACACGCCGCCCTCGCGAGTGGTCGATCCAGGCGGCCTCGCGCGCGCGGCCATGTGGGCGATCACCGACTGCGCCGTACCGGTGATCGCAGCCGTGAACGGCCCCGCCATCGGAGCTGGGCTGGCGTTCGCGGCGTGCTGCGACATCCTGATCGCGGCCGACACGGCAACATTCGGCACCACCGAGATCAACGTCGGCCTTCTGGGGGCCAGCTCGCACCTCACGCGGCTGGTAGGGAACTACAAGGCGCGCGAGATGTTCTTCACCGGCGAGCTGGTGCCGGCTGCCGAGCTGTACCGCCTGGGCGCTGTCCGCGCCGTCGTGCCACGATCCGAGCTGATGGCCACCGCGCGCGAGCTGGCCGCCGTGCTCGCCGCGAAGAGCCCACTCGCCCTGCGGATGGCCAAGGACTCGATGAACCGCGTCGAGCACCTTCCCCTCAAGGAGGCCTACCGGACCGAGCAGGACTACACGAACCGGCTGTTGCAGCTCGACGACGCCACCGAAGCCCGGCAGGCGTTCTTCGACAAGCGCGACGCGGAGTGGACCTGGCGTTGAGCGAGGGAGCCCAGCGCCTGCTGAGCCCGGCCGACGACGACCTCCACCGGCCCGACGGCTCGCGGTGGTTCCACGAGACCTGGTGGTTCTGGTTCTTCGTGCCCGAGCGGTCGCTCGGAGGCTGGGTCTACAGCTACGCCCGCCCGAACATCGGGGTGTCCGGCGGCGGGTGCTGGGTCTGGGACGCCACCACCTTCCTGCACTGGGAGGCGCCCTACTACGCCAACCACAGCGCGCTGTCGCTGCCTGAGACCCACGGCCCTGGTCACGTCAGCTTCCCCAGCGGCGTGACCATCGAGGCCCTCGAGCCGCTCCAGCGCTACGCCATCCGCTACGCCGACGAGCCCACCATCGCGGTTGACCTCGAGTTCGACGCGGTGATGGCGCCCTGGGTGCGCGTCGCCCCCGACGAGGTCCCACCCCGACCGGTCCACCTCGACCAGCTCGGCCGGATCACCGGCAGCGTCATCCTCCACGGCGAGACGCTGGCGGTCGACTGCCTCGCCATCCGCGATCGCACCTGGACCGCCCGATCAGAGCGATGGCGTGACGGTGGCGGCTACGGGTACACGAACGCCGCCGCGTCACCGGACCTTGCCTTCCTCGCCGTGGGCGATGCGCAGCAGGTACGCGGCTACCTCGTGCAGGACGGTGTTCGTTGCGAGCTTTCGCATGGTCGCCGCCGCGTCGAGCGCCACGCGAGCCACGGCTACGTCACGCGCGTGCGCATCGACGCCACCGACCTCGAGGGGCGCATCGTCGAGGCCGACGGCGTGTCGTCGAGCCGCATGGCCATGCCGATTCCGGGCGTCCATGGCGTCGTCTGGACGAGCTTCGTCGAGTGGACCGTGAACGGCGTGCCGGCGTGGGGCGAGGACCAGGAACCGTGGCCGATCATGGCGTGGTCGCAGCGTCGACGCGCCCGCGGGGGCTGACGCCGTCAGCGTGGGTCCCTGAGCATCGCACGACATGTCGACCGATGTGTGTATAGAGTGACCTCAATTGCCGTCGCACGACGGCGCCAGATGCTGGGGGGCAGCAATGGGTGCAGAGATCACGCGTCGGGCGTTCGGAGCAGGTGCGATCGCGCTGGCGGCAGCCACGGCGATCGACGTTGGCACCGCGGGAGCCGCGCCACTCCCCCCGGCCCGTCCACGTCGGGCGACCAGCAGCACCCCGCGCATCGTCGGGGTCGACATCTCACAGCACCCGGTGCCGTTCCCGCCGAAGCTCCAAGAGGTCCTCGAGTTCGATCAGGCATGGCTCGATCATCTGGCCCAGCAGTACTGGGACGACTACGCCTCGCACCTCGGCCGGCCGCTCAACGACTACGACCGCGCCGACTTCTGGTTCCGGTACATCGCCATCCCCCTGCAGGAGAAGGCGATGCTCGGCCGCTCGCTCGGCACGAAGAAGGCGCGCATCGAGAAGGATCTCGCCCTCATCCACATGGTGGGCTACTACGGCGGCATCTGGTTCGGGAAGAAGCTCGACGAGTTCCTCGGCAACTCGACAACCTCAAAGTGCGCGACACCCGATCCCGTCCCAAGCGACGACAAGTTCGACGCGATGGCCGTAGCGCTCGACCGCGCCATCAAGGCTGGCCGTGAGGGCACAGACGCGCAGGCGATCGAGGCGGCGGAGAACCTGCTGCGTGGCGGTGACCTCGTCTTCTACCTGTCGAACGGGTTGCCGACGCTCAACGGCATGATCGGTGGGTACGCGTACAACGTCGGCTACACGAACGCCATCCTCGTCCCCGACAACCGGGCCTTGCCACCGCCCGCCAACGCCAACGGGCCCAGCCCGTTCAACCCGCCCTGGAACTCGTTCCAGTTCACGACCAATGGGGTGTTCGACGCGACCTACCCGGACTGGTCCAAAGCCGAGACCGCCAACTCGGTGCAACCGCTGCCGCCGAACCCTGGCCCGTTCACCCCGGTGCCGTACCTCACCGGGGACGTGCCTGCCCTGCGGATGAGTCGGGCGCTCTTCGAAGGCGCCAAAGCCTCGAACCCTGCGGGGTACGACCGCGTCAAGCAGGGCGTGTTCGACCGCAGCGGCAACGTCGTGAACCGCGGCGACCTCAGCGTCCTCTCCCAGGCGGCCTTCAACACGGGCACCGCCACGTGGACCGCGGTGCCAACGCTCAACATCCGACCCTGGGACGACCCGAGCTACAACCTGATCCTCGCGTTGAGCATCTACTTCGTCCAGGCCCTGCAGGCTCCGGGTCAGGCCCTGATGGCCGCCGCGGTGAACGACGACGGTCCTCAGGCCCGTAACGCTCTGATGACCGCCGCGATCTCGATGCCGTTCGGGTTGAGCTACCTGATCTCGCTGAGAGCTGGCAACTCCGGCCGGTACGCCTGCTACACCGCCGATCAGTCGATCCCACCGTTTGTGTTCGCAGCGGCGTCGGACGACTCCGCTGCGGCTGGGCCGTTGAGTTCCAGCTCGGTTGCGGGCACCTCTGTGGAGTCCGTGCTCACCAGTCGGTCCAGCTCCGCCGCGACGCGCCTTGCCGCCACGGGAGGTTCGAGTCGGGAGCGGATCCTGGTTGCAGGTGCGCTCGCAGCAGCCGGGGTCCTCACGTCTCGTCTGACCCGCCCGATCGCGTCATCGGGCGACGCCCCGAGCGTGCCCGACCACGGCGCGCCCGAGTAGGCGATCAGGCCCTGTCGACCGCGAGGTCCCGCAGGACGGTCTTGCGGATCTTCCCCATGGGGGTGCGGTCAAAGCCCGACACGAATGTGATGGAGTCGGGCACCTTGTAGCGGGCCAGGTTCGCACTGCAGTGCGCGCGCAGCTCATCGGCGTCGGCAACAGAGCCATCGCGCAGCTCCACGAACGCGACCACGCGCTCGCCGAGCCGCTCGTCAGGCTGACCGATCACCGCGCAGGCGGACACCCGGTCGTCATCGTGGAGCACGCGCTCCACTTCTGCCGGGTACACGTTGGCGCCCCCGCGGATGATGAGGTCGTTCTTGCGGTCCTTGATGTAGAGGTTGCCGTCGGCGTCGAGCACGCCCACGTCGCCCGTGTGCAGCAGCCCACCTCGCAGTGCCTCCCCCGATTCGTCGGGGCGGTTCCAGTAGCCGAGCATCGGGCGGTACAGGTCGGTGTGCTCGCCGTCCGTGGCAGGGCCGATGCACACCTCGCCGGCCTCGCCGGCCGGCAGCTCGTTTCCGTCGTCGTCGAGGATGTGGATCTCGACCTGGGGCAGCGCCTTGCCACAGGAGCCCGGAACAGCCGGCGCAGTCGTGTCCTCCAGAGTCACCCCGGTGGGCGCCTCGGTGAGCCCGTATCCGGTGCCGACTCGCCGTCCGAAGCGCGCTTCGTAGAGGCGGCGGAACGCATCGGGCATGTCGGCGCCCCCGACGCCGATGGCCTCGATGGAGCTGAGCATGTCGTCGGTGACCGCGGGGTTCGTCAGCAGGTCGTGCACCATCGCGGGCACCGCCGCGAAGGTGGTGATCTGCTCCGCCGCGATCCACTCCGCCATCCCCACGCCATCCACCCGGTCCATGGTGACGAGGCGCATCCCCGTCTGGAACGCCGCGAGCGGGCCGAGGACCATCAGGTTGAGGACCGTCAGAGGCAGCGGCACCCCGAGGATGCCCGTCGGGTTGCTGAGCCCGCGGCGGGCGCTCATCGTGCCGGGGAGCAGCAGGTTGTGCTGCGTGTGCACCGCTCCCTTCGGGAAGCCGGTGGTGCCGCTGGTGTAGGCGATGGCCGCCGGCGCCAGCGGGTCCGTAGCGACCCCCACGGGTGTCGACGGTGCGACCTCGAGCAGGGCGTCCCACTCGTCCGCATCAGTACCCGGTGCCACCACCACGAGCCGCCGGAGATCGGGTAGGTCACCTCGATGCGCGCCGACCTGCTCGATCATCTCCGGGTCGCCGAGGAAGAGCGCTGTCTGCGAGTCGGCCAGCATGTACGCCTTCTCCGGGCCGGCCAGCGGGCGGTTCATCCCGACCCAGATCGCTCCGACCTTCATCGCAGCGAGGAAGGCCACGATGATGGCGACGTCGTTGGGGAGGGCCGCCGCCACCCGGTCGCCAGGCGACACGCCGAGCGCCCCCAGCGCGTGCGCGGCGCGCGTGGTGGCCTTGTCGAGGGCTTCCACCGAGTAGCGACCGCTCCGACCCACCAGCACGAGGCGGGCCGGGTCCTCTGCGAGCAACGGGTCGAGCAGCCCAGCGATCGTGATCGGCCCGCCGGTGGGGCGCGGCGACGTGGCCGGCGCGATGAGGCCATGTACCCCGAGATCCAGCACTCCCAGCTACCCCCTCGTTGTTGACGTGCCCGTTAGATTAGCCGCCGGATCTGCGCTAGAACTGGGCCCCACTGCAACAGGCCGAGGGGGACTCTGTGGGCGAAGAGCGCATGCTCATCAACGGCAAGCTGGTTGAGGGCGAGGGTGGTCGCACCTTCGACAACATCAACCCGGCCACCGAGGAGGTGCTCGGGCAGGTCGCCGACGGCTCCGCCGACGACATGACCGAGGCCATCCGGGGTGCCCGCGAGGCCTTCGACACCACGAGCTGGGCCACCGATCACGCCTTCCGCAAGGCGTGCCTCCTCCAGCTCCAATCGGCCATCGAGGCGGAGCAAGAGGAGCTGCGCGCCGAGCTCGTCGCCGAAGTGGGTTGCCCGGTGCTCAGCACCTACGGCCCCCAGCTCGACGCACCCCTGCGCGAGGCCCTCACCTGGCCAGCCGAGCAGATCGAGAGCTTCCCCTGGGTGCGCGATCTCGGTCCCAAGGACGCCTTCGGCATGGGCATGGAGACTGCCCGCGAGGTGTGGAAGGAGCCGATCGGCGTGGTCGGAGTGATCGTGCCGTGGAACTTCCCGATCGAGATCATCCTCAACAAGCTCGGGCCCGTGCTCGCCATGGGCAACACCTGCGTGCTCAAGCCGGCGCCCGACACGCCGTGGAACGCCACCCGGCTCGGCCGCCTCATTGCCGAGAAGACCGACATCCCGCCAGGCGTCGTCAACATCGTCGTGTCGTCGGATCACCTCACGGGTGAGGTGCTGAGCACCTCACCCGACGTCGACATGATCGCGTTCACCGGGTCCACCGCCACCGGCCGTCGGATCATGTCCGCCGCGTCGACCACACTGAAGCCGGTGTTCCTCGAGCTGGGCGGCAAGTCGATCAACCTCGTCCTCGAGGACGCCAACCTCGCGTCTGCCATCCCCGGCGCCGCGGGCATGTGCTTCCACGCCGGGCAGGGCTGCGCGATGCCCACGAGACTGCTCGTGCCCAACGCTCGCTACGACGAGTGCATCGAGTTGGCCAAAGCTGGCTTCGAGGGCGTCACCTACGGCGACCCGACCGACTTCGCCAACCTCATGGGACCGCTCGTCTCCAAGCGCCAGCAGGAGCGTGTGCTCGGCTACATCGACCAGGGCAAGAAGGAGGGCGCCCGGGTCGTCACGGGCGGCGGCGTGCCTGCTCACCTGCCGAAGGGCTTCTACGTGGAGCCCACGCTCTTCGCCGATGTCGACAACAAGATGACGATCGCACAGGAGGAGATCTTCGGCCCGGTGCTCGTCGTGATCGGCTACGACGACGACGACGACGCCGTGCGCATCGCCAACGAGAGCAGCTACGGGCTGTCGGGCAGCATCACCTCTGGCGATCTCGAGCACGCCAAGGCCATCGCTCGTCGGGTCCGCACCGGCACCCTCGGCATCAACGGCGGCATCTGGTACGGCGCCGACGCCCCGTTCGGCGGCTACAAGCAATCAGGCATCGGCCGCCAGTGCGGCGTCGAGGGCCTCGAGATCTTCACCGAGACCAAGACGGTCGGTTGGCCCCAGCGCTGACCGACGCACCCACCCCCCGAAAGGCGCAACACATGCCCGGACCGCTCGATGGCATCAAGATCCTTGAGGTCGCCAGCTGGATGTTCATCCCCTCCGGCGGCTCCGTGCTCGTCGACTGGGGCGCCGACGTCATCAAGATCGAGCCGATCAACGGCGGCGACCCACAGCGCGGCCTCATCACCTCTGGCCTGCTCCCGGGCGGCGCCGGCGGCGTGAACTTCATGATCGAGCAGCCGGCGCCGCCCGGGGGCAGGCCAGAGGTGATGAGGCCGCGCTGTGGGTCGCCGCCGTTGATCGGCTC
>JBKJSO010000050.1:0-3132 GCA_046595835.1 Acidimicrobiales bacterium
TCGACTTGCCGGCTGCCTCGCGAGCGAGCGCCCGGTGGCCCTCGTTGGCCAGCACCCCGAGGTCGGGCCGCGGCGCCTGCGCACCAGCGGTGACGGCATAGCGCAGCAGGGCGGTGAGGGTGCGCGTGACGCACGCGTCGATGTCGGCCCAGGTGCACTCGCCGGCGGCAAGGGCCGCGTCGAGCTGGGGCCAGCGAATCATCGGCGAGGGCATCTCGACGTCAAGCCCTGCGGTGATCGACGGGCCGGCGTCGCGCAGGCCGTAGATCCAGTCGCTGATCACGAACCCCTCGAAGCCCCACTCGCCGCGCAGCACGTCGCGCAGCAGCTGATGGCTCTGGCCGCACTGCTCGCCGTTGACGAAGTTGTAGGCGCTCATCACGCACGCCACGCCTTCGTCGACGATGCGCTTGAAGTGGGGGAGGAACACCTCGTGGAGGGCCTGATCGTCGACCTCGACATCGACCTCGAAGCGGGCGTTCTCCATCGAGTTGCAGGCGAAGTGCTTGACGGTCGCCATCACGTGGCGCTGCACACCCCGAGTGAGCGCGGCGCCGAGCTCGCCGACGTGATGAGGGTCCTCGCCATAGGTCTCCTGGGCCCGTCCCCAGGCGGGGTGGCGCAGGATGTTGACGCACACCCCGCCGTACAGGTCGGCGCCGACGGCTCGCAGCTCGGTGCCGATGGCCTCTCCGATGCGCTCCTCGAGGTCGGTGTCCCAGGTGGCACCCCGGGCCATGCTCACCGGGAAGCAGGTGGCGGGTCCGATCACCACACCACGCGGGCCGTCGCTGAAGGCGAACCCGGGGATGCCGAGGCGCTCCACCCGAGCGGCCCGGAACGGCCGCCGGTGATAGCCGCCCGTGCCCATGTCGGCCAGGCCGGTCCAGAACGGCAGATCGCCGTCGAGGCACCATCGCCGCTCGTCAGTGGTCATCGCGGCCACCAGCGCCCGAGCCTCGGTGGCGGGGGCCGTGCCAGCTCGCACCGCAGCCACGGCGTCGTCCCACTCCGTCATCTCGCCAGCATGGTCCAACCACACTGGTTCTGTGTGCACGCAGCCACGGATGCCGTGGCTGCCGGTGCACAGAAGCGGAGGTGTGCGGGAGGGAGCCAGTGCTGGGTGGCGGACATGCCTCCCGTAGAATGGTCCGCCCCCTCTGGAAGGACCCTCGTGGAGCTCCGCTCTGATCTGCGCAACGTGGCCATCGTCGCCCACGTCGACCACGGCAAGACCACCCTCGTCGACAAGATGCTCTGGCAGTCCGGCGCCTTCCGCGCCAACCAGGACGTGAACGAGCGCGTCATGGACTCGATGGATCTTGAGCGTGAAAAGGGGATCACGATCCTCGCCAAGAACACCTCGGTGGCCTACGGCGACGTGAAGATCAACATCATCGACACCCCTGGCCACGCCGACTTCGGCGGCGAGGTGGAACGCGGCCTGTCGATGGTCGATGGCGTGCTGCTCCTCGTCGACGCCTCCGAGGGCCCGTTGCCCCAGACCCGCTTCGTGCTGCGCAAGGCCCTCGAGGCCCGTCTGCCGGTCGTGCTCGTGGTCAACAAGGTCGACCGGGCCGACGCCCGCATCGCCGAGGTGGTGCACGAGGTGGAGGAGCTGTTCCTCGACCTCGAGGCCGACGAGCACCAGATCGACTTCCCGATCGTCTACTGCGTGTCGCGCGAGGGCAAAGCCTCGATGGATCGCCCCGCCGACGGAGCCGGTCTGCCCGACGGGGCCACCCTCAAGCCCCTGCTCGACCTGCTCGTGGAGCGCATCCCCGCCCCTGCCTACGACCCCGATGCGCCCCTCCAGGCGCTGGTCACCAACCTGGACTCGTCCCCCTACCTCGGGCGCGTGGCGCTGTGCCGCGTGGTGAACGGGCACATCCGCAAGGGCGAGACCGTGGCCTGGTGCCGGGCCGACGGCACCACCGAGAAGGCCAAGATCACCGAGCTGTTCATCACCGAGGAGCTCGACCGCGTGCCGGCCGAGGAGGTCGGGCCGGGCGAGATCATCGCCATCGCCGGGATCCCCGACATCACGATCGGTGAGACGTTGACGTCGGTCGACGATCCCCGCCCGCTCCCGGTCATCCACATCGACGAGCCGAGCCTGTCGATGACGATCGGCATCAACACCTCGCCCCTCGCCGGCAAGGAGGGCACCGCCCTCACCGCTCGCCTGGTGAAGGGCCGCCTCGAGAAGGAGCTGGTGGGCAACGTCAGCATCCACGTGCTGCCCACCGAGCGCCCCGACACGTGGGAGGTCCAGGGCCGCGGCGAGCTGCAGCTCGCCGTGCTCGTGGAGATGATGCGCCGGGAGGGCTTCGAGCTCACGGTCGGCAAGCCGCAGGTGCTCACCAAGGAGATCAACGGCAAGGTCCACGAGCCCGTCGACCGCCTCACGATCGACGTGCCGGAGGACTTCCTCGGCGTGGTCACGCAGCTGCTGGCCCTGCGCAAGGGGCGCATGGAGCAGATCATCAACCACGGCACCGGGTGGGTCCGCATGGAGTACCTCGTGCCGGCTCGGGGCTTGATCGGGTTCCGCACCGAGTTCATCACCGAGACGCGGGGCACCGGCCTGCTCCACCACGTGTTCGAGCGCATGGAGCCGTGGGCGGGGGATATCAAGGGGCGCCCCAACGGGTCCCTGATCGCCGACCGTACCGGGCCCACCACCGGGTTCGCGCTGATGGCGCTCCAGGACCGCGGCGTGATGTTCGTCGGGCCGGGCGTGCCCGTCTACGAGGGGATGATCGTCGGCGAGAACTCGCGCTCCGACGACATGGACATCAACCCCACCAAGGAGAAGAAGCTCAACAACATCCGCTCGTCCACGGCCGAGGCGTTCGAGCGCTTGGTGCCGCCGCGCCCGCTGTCGCTCGAGCAGGCGCTCGAGCTGATCGCCGAGGACGAGTGCGTCGAGGTGACGCCCACCAGCGTGCGACTCCGCAAGGTCATCCTCGACCAGACGATCCGCGCCCGCACCGCCAAGCGCGCCAAGACGGCCGACCTCTAGCGTTCTCTGCACCCTGAGCCACGGATTCCGTGGCTCAGAGTGCAGAGATGCGGGCAGTGGGCGTCAGTGGGCGCGAAGGATGGGCTCGAGAGCGGTGATGTAGTCGG
>JBKJSO010000168.1:0-2683 GCA_046595835.1 Acidimicrobiales bacterium
ATGAGCGGCGAGAGATCCAGCGCCGCCACGCCGAGGCGGACCGGCGGCACCGCGCGCCGCAGAGGTCCGAGGACCGGTTCAGTGAGGTTGAACAGCACCGAGTAGATGCTGCCCACCGTCGTTCCGGGCTCAACGCGCACCCACGACATGATGATGCGCGCAAAGATGGCGAACGAGTAGAGGCTGAGAAGCGTGCAGATGAGGCCCAGCTCGATCAGCCCTCGTACCCGTGCTCCTGGAGGCGACGTCGCTCTTCGACGGACACCTCGACATTGGAGGGGCTGAGCAGGAAGACCTGGTTGGCGACTCGTTCCATCTGACCCCCCACGCCGTAGCAAAGTCCCGACGCGAAGTCGATGATCCGGCGCGACAGGTCGCGGTCGACGTTCTGCAGGTTGACGATCACCGGCTGGTTGATCTTGAGCTTGTCGGCAACCTCCTGGGCTTGATTGAACGAGGTCGGCGCCACGACATGGGGCTTCGCAGAGGCGACCGGCTGGAGCGGGCGCACGACAGCGGTGCGGGGACGGGCGCCAGGGTCTCCACCGTCGCCGGACGGCTGGGGCCTGACCATCTGCCCACCGATCGTGCGCACTGAGCTCGACGGGGTCACCTCGGGCTCGCCGTCGAAGTCATGCTGAGCCGCGGGATACCGGCTCGCGGCGGGGGCCGCCGCTCGTGCCGGCGCTGCGCGCGGGTCGTCGACGACGTCGTAATCGTCATACTCGTCATCGGGGCCCAGCCCGAGATAGAGCATCGCTCTACGCAGCATCGAAGTCATCGGTTCCTCCTGGACATCGCACCCTAGTTTCCCACGGCCGTGGTTCTGTCACGGGGACCGAACAGCGCCGTGCCGATGCGGAGCATCGTGGCCCCCTCGGCCACGGCGGCCTCCAGGTCGCCGCTCATGCCCATCGACCGCTCCACGAGCGAGAGGCGATCGGCGAGGTCGCGCACGATGCGGAACCCAGCCCGCACGACGGCCGGTGGGCCCTGCGGGCCGATGGCCATCAGTCCGCGAACGTCAAGGCCGAGATCGACGCAGCCCTCCACCACCGAGGGCACCCGCTCAGGCGGACAGCCGCCCTGCTGCCCCTCCCCGGCCACGTTCACCTGCACGAGCACGGCGGCGCCCGGCGCCCGCTGCGCCACCTCGGCGGCCAGCGAGAGGCGGTCGATCGACTGCCAGAGGTGCACGTAGGGAGCCGCCTGGCGCACCTTGTTGCGCTGCAACCGCCCGATCAGGTGCCAGCGCACGGGCGGGGGCTCCGGCGCACCATCGAGCGCCGAGCGGGCCTCGAGCGCACGCACCTTGCCGACGAGCTCCTGCACGTAGCTCTCCCCCACGTCGAGGAGACCCGCAGCCGCGGCGGCCGCCACCGACGACGCCAGGTGCCCCTTGGTGACCGCGATGATGCGAACGGCGTCCGGGTCGCCTCCCGCATCGGCGATGCGCGACCGGAGCACCTCGGTGGCGGCGGCGACCCGCTCGCTGAGCTCGGGATCGCTCACGCCGACGGCACCCAACCCACCGTCGCGAAGCGCTCGACCTCACGACGCGCTCGGTGGCTGTACCAGCGGCGGTCACAGGCCGTGCAGCCGGCCTCGTCGCTGAGGTCCATGACCCCCGCTGATCGCAGCTCGGCGGCCACCAGGGCCGGCACGTCCAGCGATGGCGTGCCCCACATGGTGGTGCCGCAGGCGATCGAGCCGAACTGAGCGATCAGCTCCTCGAGCTCCGGCCCCGCGAACTCGTAGCAACCCGATCGGATGCAGGGGCCGAGATGCGCGCTGATGGGCGCATCGTCGAGCTCTCGCAACGCACCCACCGCAGCCCCCACGACGCCGGCGGCCAGTCCTCTCCAGCCGGCGTGGACCACACCGACGCTGCGCCGGCCGACGAGCACCACGGGGGCACAGTCCGCCGTGCGGATGGCCAGGGCGCAACCTGGGGTGGCCGTGACGGCGGCATCGGCCTCGACGCCGGCATGCTCCCCCGGCGCCGACACCACCACCGCCCGAGCGCCGTGCACCTGGCGCAGCCAGGTCCAAGGACGGGGCGCGTCGGCCAGCGCCTCCCCGGTGGAGTGGTTGAGCTCGGGGCGCAGGTCGCCGCCGAGGTCACCGTCGATTCGGGTGGTCCAGGCGAACCGGACCCCCGGAACCAGGAGACCGCTCCGAGCTACTTCAGAAACGACGGGACGTCGAAGTCGTCGTCGCCCTCAAGGTCGAGGTCGTCGTCGGCATCCTCGCCGAACACGTTCGAGGTGGAGCTCTCGGTGCCGACCCGCGGGGCGCCCTTCTTGTCGTCCCACCGATCGAAGCCGGCAGCGATGACGGTGACCCGCACCTCGTCGCCCATGTCGTCGTCGATCACGGTGCCGAAGATGATGTTGGCGTCGGGGTGGGCCACGCCGTGGATGATCTCGGCGGCCTCGTTCACCTCGTAGAGGCCGAGGTCGCTGCCGCCGGCGATGGTGAGCAGGATGCCGCGAGCGCCCTCGATGGACGCCTCGAGCAGCGGGCTCGAGATGGCGCCGCGGGCGGCGTTGAGCGCACGACCCTCGCCGCTCGCGTACCCGATGCCCATCAGCGCGGAGCCGGCGTTGCTCATGATCATCTTCACGTCGGCGAAGTCAGTGTTGATCAGGCCGGGTGTGGTGATGAGGTCGGTGATGCCCTG
>JBKJSO010000324.1:0-4108 GCA_046595835.1 Acidimicrobiales bacterium
TCCAGGCGTACATCTTCACCATCCTCGCCGCCGTGTACATCGGCGGTGCCATGCACCCCGAGCACTAAGAGAAAGATCAAGGAGAACATCACCGTGCTGCAACTTCTCGCACAGCAGGATCCCGGCGAGCTCCAGGCCGGCCTCACCGCCGTCGGACGAGGCATCGTCTACGGCGGCGCGGCCATCGGCCCCGGCATCGGCATCGGCATCGTGGTCGGCAACGCCATCACCGCGATGGCTCGCCAGCCAGAGTCCGCAGGCATGGTGCGCACCACCATGTTCCTCGGCATCGCCTTCACCGAAGCCCTCGCGCTGTTCGGCTTCGTCCTTTCGTTCATCATCTCGGGCTGAGGAGGCCAACTGTGCGATACCGCACCCGAACACTGCTCGCGATCGGCCTCCTCATGGCCGGGCTCGTCGCGGTCGCGCCCCTGGCGTCGGCCCAGGACGGCGATGGGCGCAGCCCGGAGCAGGTCAAGGAGCTCAAGCACGAGGCCGAGAAGGTCGCCGAAGAGAACGGCACCCCCAAGGCCGACGCCGAGTGCATCGCCAAGCTGGTCGACGGCAGCACGGTGGCCAAGTGCCAGGAGGCACCCAGCCCGATCCTGCCCGCCACCGACGAGCTCGTCTGGGGCTCGATCTCCTTCATCTTCCTCGTGATCCTCATGCGGAAGTTCGCCTACCCGGCCATCAAGAAGGGCATGGACGCTCGCACGGAGCGGATCCGTGGCGATCTCGACGCCGCCGAGCAGGCCAAGGGCGAAGCCCAGAGCGTGCTCGACGGCTACCGAGCCGAGCTCGCCGGTGCCAAGGCTGAGGCCGGACGCATCATCGAGGAAGCCCGTCACGCGGCCGACGCGATCAAGAAGGACCAGGCCTCCCGTCTCCAGGACGAGCTCGCCGAGATCCGGGCCCGGGCCACGGCCGACATCGAGTCCGCCAAGGTGCAGGCCATCGCGGACCTGCGCGGCGAGGTCGCTGAGCTCGCGGTGGGTGCCGCCTCCGTGGTGGTGCACAAGAACCTCGACGCCGCCACGCAGACGCAGCTCATCGAGGACTACATCAACCAGGTGAGCAGCGCCCGATGACCGCCGAGCGCTCCCTCACCTACGCGTCGGCGCTGCTCGACGTGGCGCGCTCGGAGGGTGCCCTTGCCGACGTCGAAGACGAGCTGTTCCGCTTCTCGCGGGTGCTCGAGGGCAACGATGAGCTGCGCACCACGCTGACCGATGCCGGCCTGCCGGTGAGTCGGCGCCAGCAGATCGTCGAGGACCTGCTCGGCGGTCGGGCCAACCCCGTGACCACCTCGCTGGTGTCCATGGTGGTCGGCACGGGCCGTGCCCGCGACCTCACCGCCATCGTGGGTGAGCTCGTGAAGCTCAGCGCCGCCGAGGCCAACAAGGAGCTGGCCGAGGTTCGCTCGGCCATCGAGCTCACGGACGACCAGAAGCAGCGCCTCGCCACCGCCCTGGAGGCGGCCACGGGCAAGAAGGTCGAGCTCAAGGTGATCATCGATCCGACCGTGCTCGGCGGTCTCATCGCCCAGGTGGGCGACACCGTGATCGACGGGTCTGTGAAGACGAGCCTGGCCCAGCTCAAGACCGCGTTCTGAACGCGTCGCTTCCGCGACGTACCGCATCGAGAAAGAAGAGATGACGAAGATGGCAGAGCTGACCATCAACACCGCTGACATCGCCGCAGCGCTCCGCAAGAACCTCGAGGGCTTCACGCCCGACATGGCGGCAGCGCAGGTCGGCCGCGTGATCGAGGTGGGCGACGGCATCGCCACCGTCTCGGGCCTTCCCGGCGTGGGCGTGAACGAGCTCCTCGAGTTCGAAGGGGGCGTGCGCGGCCTGGCCCTCAACCTCGATGAGGACTCCATCGGCGCCGTGGTGCTCGGCGATGGTGGCTCGGTGAGCGAGGGCTCGCCCGTGAAGGCCACCGGCCAGATCCTCTCGGTGCCTGCGGGCGACGGCCTGCTCGGCCGCGTGGTCGATGCGCTCGGCATCCCCGTCGATGGCAAGGGTCCGCTCACCAACGTGCACGACCGCCGCATGGAGCTCCAGGCTCCCGGCATCATCGGGCGCAAGCCGGTGCATGAGCCGCTCCAGACGGGCATCAAGGCGATCGACTCGATGACGCCCATCGGGCGCGGTCAGCGCGAGCTCATCATCGGCGACCGCAAGACGGGCAAGACCACTGTCGCGGTCGACACGATCATCAACCAGCGCGGCCTCGGCGTGAAGTGCATCTACGTCGCCATCGGTCTGAAGGAGTCGACAGTGGCCAACACCGTCGCCACCCTCGAGCAGTACGGCGCAATGGAGTACACCGTCGTCGTCGTGGCCGGTGCGTCCGACCCCGCGCCCTTCAAGTACCTCGCCCCCTACGCCGGCTGCGCCATGGGCCAGCACTGGATGGAGAACGGCGAGCACGGCCTGATCGTCTATGACGACCTGTCCAAGCAAGCCGAGGCCTACCGTCAGGTATCGCTGCTGCTGCGCCGCCCGCCGGGTCGCGAGGCGTACCCCGGCGACGTGTTCTACCTCCACAGCCGCCTCCTCGAGCGGGCCGCCAAGCTGTCCGACGCCAACGGCGCCGGGTCGCTCACGGCGCTGCCGATCATCGAGACGAAGGCCGGCGACATCTCCGCCTACATCCCCACCAACGTCATCTCGATCACCGACGGCCAGGTCTTCCTCCAGGACGACCTCTTCAAGTCCGGTGTGCGTCCTGCGTTCGACACAGGCCAGTCGGTGTCCCGCGTGGGTGGCGCCGCCCAGATCAAGGCGATGCGCAAGGCCGTGGGCACGCTCAAGGGCGACCTGTCCCAGTTCCGCGAGCTCGAGGCGTTCGCCGCCTTCGGCTCCGAGCTCGACAAGGTGAGCCAGGCCGCGCTCGACCGCGGTTACCGCCTCGTCGAGCTGCTGAAGCAGCCACTCAACAGCCCGATGCCCGTCGAGGAACAGGTGGTGTCGCTCTACGCGGCCACCAACGGCTACCTCGATCCGGTGCCGGTGGAGGACGTATCGCGCTTCGAGAAGGACCTGCTCGACTGGTTCCGCGGCCGTCACGCTGGGTTGCTCGACAGCATCAAGACCACTGGCGACATCGGTGACATGGATGCCTTCGAAGCCGCGCTCACCAGCTTCGGCGAGCAGTTCCAATCGAGCGCTGGTGCCGACGAGCCGGCGCCCGCGCACGTCGTGGCCGCCGACGCGGTCCTCGCAGATCTCGACGACGCAGAAGCCGCAGCGGAGTAGCCCATGGCCGGTGGCAAGGAGCGAGTGCTGCGCCGACGGATCAAGTCGGTGCAGTCGACCAAGAAGATCACCAAGGCGATGGAGCTCATCGCCGCGAGCCGGATCCTCAAGGCGCAGCAGCGCGTAAACGCCGCGCGGCCCTACAGCGAGCAGATCACGGCCGTCATCGGGAACCTCGCCGCGGCCGGCGCCGGGCGCGGATCGGCGCTCCTGCAAGAGCGCGAGACGGTGAGCACCGTCGCGCTCGTGGTCATCTCCGCCGACCGAGGTCTGTGTGGTGGCTACAACACCAACGTGATCCGCGCCACTGAGCGCGACATGGCTCGTCTGCGCGGCGAAGGCAAGCAGACGCGCCTCATCACCGTTGGCAAGAAGGCCACCGCCTACTTCCGCTTCCGCGGGTTCGAGATCGACGACGCGTTCACTGGCTTCTCCGACGAGCCCACCTACGAGGACGCTCGCCGGGTGGCCGAGGCCGTCGTACGGCGCTTCGAAGCTGGCGAGTACGACGAGGTGCAGCTCTTCTTCACGCAGTTCATCTCGGCTGGCGTGCAGAAGGTCACCGAGCGTCGCTTCGTGCCGATCGAGACGGACGTGCTCGACGCCACCGACAAGCCGGCGGGGCCCTCGGCCGACTACGAGTTCGAGCCTGGTCCGGGCGAGATCCTCGATCGGCTCCTGCCGCGCTACGCCGAGGCCCGCCTGTTCGCAGCGCTCCTCGAAGGCTCCGCCTCGTTCTTCGCCGCCCAGCAGCGAGCCATGAAGTCGGCCACCGACAACGCTGAGGACCTCATCACGAAGCTGAGCCGAGTGATGAACCGCGCCCGCCAGGACAGCATCACCAC
>JBKJSO010000454.1:0-7434 GCA_046595835.1 Acidimicrobiales bacterium
GCGGCCCGGTGCTCGTCGAACAGCGGTCGGGCGAAGGGCTGGATGGTGGCCGCCAGAGCCTCGGCGGCCAGCTCGCCGGCCTCCTGCACCTGCGAGCGCACCCAGCCCGAGGCGAAGCGCACCGCCCGCTTGGTGACCTCCATGCTGGGCCGGTTCTCGCCGAAGATGTCGTAGAGCCGATACACGATCTGCTCGCCCGGGATGCTGCGATCGGTGACGCCAGCCTGCTTGAGGGCTTCACCGATCACCGGTCCAGACGCCCCGCGCAGCAGCGTCCGGTCGAGATCGAAGAACGCTGCGCCGTTGGCCATGCAAGGAACGTAGTCCAGACGCGGAAACGCCGACCCGGGGGGAGGGTCGGCGTTCCGCTTCGTTGCGGCGGGCCGGAGGGGGATCCGGCCTCTGCTCGCTCGAGGGCACCCGGGGGGTGGGTGCTGCCTCTTGTGCAGGTCAACGTACGCATCTGCAAGCGATGCGTCAAACAGTTGTTTGCGATAGGTGCCATCATGATGAGCGATGGATCTGCGCCAGCTCACCGCCCTCATCGCCGTCGCCGAATCTGGCAGCTTCTCCGCCGCCGCTCGCTCACTGCACACGGTGCAGTCGAACGTCTCGACCCACATCGCCCGTCTCGAGCGCGAGCTGGGGGCCACCCTCGTGGACCGGGCGAGCGGGCGGCTCACCGAGGAGGGTCAGGTGGTGGTGGACCGGGCCCGCCACATCCAGGTGGAGGTGGCTGCCATCGCGGCCGACGTCGCCGCCCTGCATGACGACGTCACCGGCAGCGTGCGGCTCGGGTGCATCGGCACCGTCGGGCGCTGGCTGGTGCCCCTCGTGCTCCAGCGGGTGACCACCGAGCACCCCGGGATCCACGTGATCGTCGTCGACGCCACCACCACCTCCTTGGTGCCCCAGCTGCTGAGCGACAGCCTCGACCTCGCCGTCGTGAACCTGCCCCTCACCGACCCGGACCTCGTGAGCGAGCCGCTCTTCGACGAGGACCGCCACGTGATCGCTCCGAGCGCCCACCCCCTCGCCGGACGAGGCTCCGTGACCCTCCTCGAGCTGAGCGAGCACGAGCTCCTGCTGGAGCCTGTCGGCACCTCCTTCCGGGACGAGCTCGACACCGAGGCGGCCGCCGCTGGCACCACGCTCCGCGCCTTCGCGGAGGTGGACGGCCTCCGACTGATCACGAGCCTGGCCTTCCAAGGCTTCGGCGCCGCCATCATCCCGGCCACCGCCGCGCCACCATGGCTGCAGGGAGACTGGGAGCGCATCGCCGTCGACGGCCTGGCCCGGCGGTCGGTGGGGCTCGCCCAGCGACGCCGCGGCCTGCCCTCTGCGCCCGCGCGCGCCATCCACGACATCGTGGTGCGGGTGGTGGCGGAGGAGGCTGACGGCATCGATGGCGTGCACCCGGTGGCGCTGCCGCGGTGAGCAGGTAACGAAGGGGCCCAGCCGTGGGTCGCAGGGCCGCATGCCCTCCGCGTCTCCGCTGCTCCCCATCGCCGCCGACCACCCGGGATCGCTCGCCGCGGAGCTCACGACCCTCGCTGGGCGTCAGGTCGTCCTCGTCGAGATCTCCTCCGACGAGCGGCGCGGTGCGATCTCCGAGGCCGACGGCCACACCTTCGCGACCGCGGCTCAGCACGCCCTGCAGGCGGGGATCCCCCTCGTTGGGCTCATCTCCTCGAGTGGGGCCGACGTGCACGACGGCCTGGGGGCGCTGCACGGGTGGGGCTCGGCGGCGGCCGCCCTCACCCGGTGCTCCGGTCGAGTTCCGGTTCTGCTCGCGGCGACGGGTCCCGTGCTCTCCGGGCCGGCCCTCCTGCTCGGGCTGGCCGATCTCGTGGTGATGACCGAGGACGCGCACGCCTTCGTCAGCGGCCCCCGAATGGTGGAGACCTTCACCGGCGAGACCGTCGACGCAACGGACCTCGGGGGCGCCGGGATCCACGCCACCGCGACAGGCGTCGCGTGCCTGGTCGTGGCCGATCGAGACGCAGCCCTGGAGGCGCTCAGCGATCTCCTCGCCTACCTGCCGTCCAACGTCGACACCGAGCCCCCTCGCTGGTGGACGGACGACCCGGTCGACCGACCGACGCCCGAGGCCGGCGCCTGCATCCCGGCCTCAGCATCAGGTGGCTACGACGTCCGGGAGGTCGCTGCGGCCATCGTCGACGACGGCGACCTGCTCGAGCTTCGGACGCGGTGGGCGCCGAACCTCGTCACGGCTCTGGCGACGATCGGTGGGCGGCCGGTGGGCATCGTGGCCAACCAACCGGTGGCGATCGCCGGGACGCTCGACATCCCGGCGTCGCAGAAGGGCGCGCGGTTCGTGTCGTTCTGCGACGCCTTCAGCATCCCCCTGCTCACCCTCATCGACACGCCGGGCTTCTACCCGGGCAAGGACCTCGAGTGGCGAGGCATGATCCGCCACGGTGCCCAGCTGGCCTTCGCGTACGCCCGGGCCACCGTGCCCCGGGTGGCCGTGGTGCTGCGCAAGGCCTACGGCGGGGCCTACATCGTCATGGACTGCCGCACGATGGGCAGCGATCTCTATCTCACCTGGCCGTCAGCAGAGATCGCGGTGATGGGCGCGCGCGGTGCGGTGGAGGTGCTGCACCGACGGGAGACGGCCGAGCGTCGGCTCGAGCTCGAGACCGAGTACGAGGAGCGGTTCCTCAACCCGTACATCGCCGCCGACCGGGGGTACGTCGACGCCGTGATCGACCCTGCCGACACTCGCCGCGAGGTCGCCGCCGCCTTCGAGATGCTCTCGACGAAGCAAGAGCGCCTGATCGCCCGCAAGCACGACAACACCCCGCTGTGAGGACGGGTCGTCGGCGTGGCTAATCTCGACGGACGTGGCCGAGAGCATCTCCATCACCGACAACCGCACCGGCGAGTCGGTCGAGGTACCGATCATCAACGGAGGCGTCGACGCGACGAGCTGGCGCAAGCTGCTCCCGGACACGTGGTTCTATGACCCAGCCCTGATGACCACGGCCTCGACGTCGAGCGCCATCACGGAGCTCGACGGCGAGAACGGGATCCTGCGCTACCGCGGCTACCCGATCGAGCAGCTCGCCGAGAGCTCCACGTACCTCGAGGTGGCCTACCTCCTCATCCACGGAGAGCTCCCAACCACGGCCGAGTACGACCCGTGGGTGAAGGACATCACCTACCACACGTTCATCCACGAGAACGTGCGCAAGCGGTTCCTCGAGGGGTTCCATCACGACGCCCATCCGATGGGCATGCTCGTGTCGGCGATCGCGGCGCTGTCCACCTTCTACCCCGAGGCCGGCGAGATCCACGACCCGGACAACCGCTACAAGCAGATCGTGCGGCTCATCGCGAAGATGCCCACCTTGGCGGCGGCGTGCCACCGCTTCAGCGTGGGCATGCCCTTCGTCTACCCGGACAACTCGCTCACCTTCACCGAGAACTTCCTTGCCATGCTCTGGAAGATCGCGGAGCCTCGCTACGACGCCAACCCCGCTCTCGCGCGGGCCCTCGACGTGCTGTTCATCCTCCACGCCGACCATGAGCAGAACTGCGGCACGACGGTGATGCGCGCCGTGGGCTCCGCGCACTCCGACCCCTACGTGAGCACGGCGGCCGCCGCGGCCGCGCTCTACGGCCCCCGCCACGGCGGGGCCAACGAGGCCGTGATCCACATGCTCACGAGCATCGGCTCGATCGACAACGTGCCTGCCTTCGTCGACGCCGTGAAGGCCGGCGACGGCCGTCTCCAGGGCTTCGGCCACCGCGTGTACAAGAGCTACGACCCGCGGGCGAAGATCATCAAGCAGACCGCCGACGAGGTCTTCGCCATCACCGGCAAGAACCCGCTCCTCGACATCGCGCTGAAGCTCGAGGAGGTGGCGCTCTCCGACGAGTACTTCACCTCTCGCAAGCTCTACCCGAACGTCGACTTCTACTCCGGGCTGATCTACCAGGCGATGGGGTTCCCCACAGAGATGTTCACCGTGCTCTTCGCCATCCCCCGCACCGCGGGTTGGCTGGCCCACTGGGTGGAGCTGCTCAAGCAGGACCAGAAGATCGTGCGGCCCCGTCAGCTCTACACCGGCGTCGACGCGCGCGACTACGCCCCCATGGATCAGCGCTCCTGAGCCGAGCGCCGGATGCACGCAGTCACCATCGTCGCCGGCGCCCTCGAGTGGCGCGAGCAGCCTGATCCCGAACCGGGGCTAGGCGAGGTGCTCGTGGACGTCCGGGCCGCGGGCATCAGCAACGCTGACCTTCTCCAACGGGCTGGCTTCTACCCACCGCCCCCCGGCGTCGCCGCCGACATCCCAGGCCTCGAGGCCGCCGGCGAGGTCGTGGCACTGGGACCCGGCACCACGCGCTTCGCCCTTGGGGACCGCGTCATGGCCGTCCTGGCCGGAGCCGGACAGGCGGAGCGCGTCGTCGTCCACGAGCGTGCCGCCATGCCGGTGCCCGACGGAGTGTCGTGGGAGCAAGCGGGCGCCGTCCCGGAGAACGTCACGACCGCCCACGACGCGCTCTTCACCCAGTGTGGGGTCACCGTGGGATCGCGTGTGTGCGTCCACGGCGCGGCCGGCGGTGTGGGCACCTCGGCGGTGCTCCTCAGCCGTCTCGCCGGGGCGAGTGTCGTGGCCACCGTGCGAGACGACGCCAAGCGGGCGGCCGTGCGAGCCCTCGCTCCAGGGGTGACCGTCGTGGCACCGGACGACTTCGTGACCCAGGGTCCCTTCGATGTGATCCTCGAGCTCGTCGGCGGCCCCAACCTGCCGGCTGACATCGAGGCGCTCGCCGTCGGCGGCCACATCTCGGTGATCGGCGTGGGCGCCGGTGGCAAGGCCGAGGTGAACCTCCTCGCGCTGATGGGCAAGCGAGGTCGCATCGTCGCCTCGACGCTGCGCACCCGCCCTCTCGAGCAGAAGGCCGACGCGGCCCGGCGCGTCGAAGCTGCCGTGCTGCCCGCCCTGGCCGACGGGAGGCTGCGCCTCCCGGTGGCAGCCACCTTCCCGATGGCCGACGCCACCGCCGCCTACGAGCACTTCGCCAGCGGCGGCAAGGTGGGCAAGATCGTCCTCACCCGCTGACCGCCGGTAGGTTCCGGCGATGGACTTCGATCTGTCCCACGAGCTGCTCGCCCTGCGAGCCGAGGCGCTGAAGGTCGGTCGAGCGGCCGCTGAGCGGTCGGAGCTCACCGAGGACACGTGGATCGCAGCCCCAGACCGCGCCTTCTCCCTGGAGCTGGCGGCACGCGGGTGGCTGGGCATGACGTGGCCCACCGAGGTCGGCGGGGGCGGCCGGAGCCCTCTGGAGCGCTTCATCGTCTACGAAGCCCTCCTCTCGACGGGCGCTCCCATGGCCACCTCTTGGTTCGCTGACCGTCAGATGGGCCCCACCCTGCTGCAGTTCGGCACTCCCGAGCAGCAGCGCCAGCACATCCCCCGCATCCTCGACGGCACGTCAGCCTGGAGCATCGGCATGTCCGAGCCCGATGCAGGCTCCGACGTCGCCTCCATTCGCACCCGCGCCGTTCGCGACGGTGACCACTTCGTCGTCGACGGGCAGAAGATCTGGAACTCGGGCGCCCGGTCGGCGGACTGGATCTACCTGATCTGCCGCACCGACCCCGACGCCCCGGCCCACCAGGGCATGTCTGAGCTCATCGTCGACATGCGGTCGCCAGGCATCTCCATCACCCCGATCACCGACATGACCGGCAACGACCACTTCTGCGAGGTCTTCTTCGACGACGTGCGGGTGCCGGTTGAGAACCTCGTCGGCGAGCTGCACGGCAGCTTTCGCCAGGTGATGCGACAGATGGAACACGAGCGGGGAGGCCCAGATCGGCTGCTGTCGAATCGCAAGCTCTACGACGACTGCCTGCCCCTGGCCGACACGGGCGATGCCAGGGTGCGCCAGGAGATCGCAGCCATCGAGACCGGCTACCGCATCGGGCGCCTGCTCGTGCTGCGCGAGGTGCTGGGGCAGGCCCCCAAGCAGTTCTCCGCCGCCACGAAGACGTTCTGCACCGAGCTCGAGCAGCGGATCGCTCGGTTCTGCACCTCGATCGTGGGCCCGGACGCCATGCTGGCCGAGCCCGGGATCGGCGGCCGCGTCGCCCGAAACGTGTGCTACGCGCCCGCGTACACCATCATGGGGGGCACCTCACAGATCCTCCGGAACATCTTGGGCGAGCGGGTGCTGGGCCTGCCTCGCTGATCCCCGCCCTGCAGGCCAACCCGTCCCCCGTGGAGAACTGACTACGACCGTGAGACGCCGCCTACGCACAACCGCTGGTCGAGCAGCAGTCGCCGCCGCCACAATCGCGGCCGCGGCCGTCGTGCTCGTCAGCGTGGCCATGGCTCAGGCCGGCGATGGCATCTCGGCGACGGGGGCCAGCGTCGACAAGGTCGGCTGGTGGCATTCGAAGAACACCACCACCAGCACCCCCGCGGCCAACGTCACCGTGCCCCCTCCGCCGGGGGTCCCGGCCGGCACGTTGGCCGTCGGTGCCGTCAACGGCGAGCCCGACCGCATCACCGCCATCGGCATCCTCCCGGAGGCCACCGCCGGTGACTCGATCACCTCGTTCACCCTCACGATCAAGGAGGCCGGGGGCACGGCGGCTGGCTTCAACGGTGCTGCGGCAAAGATCATCGCCTGCCCCATCACCGCGTTCTGGGTCGGCGGGGAGAACGGCACCTGGGATAGCCGGCCCACCTACGACTGCGCCCTCGCGTCTGCCCCAGGAGCACGGGCCGCGGACGGCACCTGGACCTTCGACCTGCTGCCCATCGGCCAGGCCTGGGTCGATCCGGCGGGCACGGTCGCGGCTGACGGCGTGGTCCTCGTGGAGGACGTCGCCAGCCCCGTCGGGTTCCAGACGGTGTTCGCCACCAGCGGCGTGGGCGCCCTGGTGGTCGACCTCGCCTTCACCTCCGGCACCCCCACCGACGACGGCGGGACGGTCGTGGACTCGACCGACAGCGGCAGCTTCGACAGCGGCACCAGCGGTCTCGACGTGCCCTCGTTCGGCTCCGGCGGCATCGCGGTGGGCGGACTCCCGGGGCCCGATGTGGCCACGCCCACCCCGGGCGCCACGCCCCAGGACGCCGCTCCCTCGACCCCCAGGACCATCGCCCACACCAGCCCGAACGTGCTGGGCAACCTGCCGGGCGGTCTGCTGCTCATGCTCCCCATCTTCCTCGTGCTGCTCGCCCTGCTCATGTACTCGCTCGGCCCGGCCGGCGAGCCCGTGGCCGCCACCCGCCAGCGCGGCGTAAGTCGCGCCCTCGGTGCCCGAGCCCGCGCCAACGGCCCTGCACCTCGTTCCTCAAGTCACCTGGAGAACCCGTGATGAAGACCCCCGTGGTGCGCAGCACCCGAACCCGCGCCGTGACAACCCTCGTCGCCCTCCTCGTCGTC
>JBKJSO010000018.1:0-8693 GCA_046595835.1 Acidimicrobiales bacterium
AGGCGTCGCCGAGTCGGGTTCCGTCGACGTGCCGGTCTTCGCCCTCGACCCGGTCGGCGCACCGCTCGACGTCGTGGTGACCGATGGCCGGTTGGCGGAGGGCCCGGACGAGGTCACCCTCGCGCCCTCGTCGGTCGAGGCCCTCGGCGTGGTGGTGGGCGACCGCGTCGAGCTGACCGGGACCGACGGCGACGGCAGCTTCGAGCTCACCGGTGTGGCCTTCGTCCCCACCGGCTCGCACAACGAGTACGACGAGGGCGCCTGGGTGAGCCGTGTTGCCTACGACGACCTCTTCGACGGCTACAAGTTCCACACGGCGGTGATCGCCCTGCGGCCCGGCGCGGACAGTGAGGCCGTGGCCGCCCGACTCGGCGGCGCGCTCGCCGAGCTGCTGGACGACCCGACGGCCGTCGAGAACATCCAACCGGTGCTGCCCCCGAGCCGCATGGCCGAATTGGAGGAGGTGCAGCGGCTACCGCTCTTCCTCGCCGCCTTCCTCGCCGTCCTCGCCGTGGGGGCCGTGGGTCACGCCCTGGCCACCGCGGTGCGGCGCCGCCGCCACGACATCGCGGTGCTGCGGGCGGTCGGTGTCACACGCCGGCAGTGCCGGTGGATGGTCGTCACCCAGGCATCCGTGCTCGCGTCGTCCGGCCTCGTCGTGGGCATCCCGGTCGGCCTCGCCCTCGGGCGCTCGCTCTGGCGGGCGGTCGCTGACAGGACCCCGATCGCCTACGTGACTCCGGTGGCGGTCTGGCTGCTCATCCTCATCGTTCCGGTCGCACTGCTGATCGCCAACCTGCTGGCCGCCTGGCCGTCGCAGCGCGCCGCGTCGATCCGCGTCGGCCGCGTCCTCCGCACGGAGTGACTGGCTAGAGAGACAGCATGCGCCGGGCGTTGCCCCGCATGATCTTCTCCACCACGTCGGTGGGCACGTTGCGCATGAGGTCGATGGCGACCTGCTTCGTGTCGGGCCAGGTGGAGTCGGTGTGGGGGTAGTCGGTCTCGAAGGTGATGTTGTCGACGCCCACCACATCCAGGCTGTCGATGCCGTGCTGGTCGCGGAAGAAGCAGCCGTAGATCTGGCGGTAGTAGTAGGTGGACGGCGCCTCCGGCACGAGGTCGGCTACGCCGCCCCAGGCCCGGTGCTCGTGCCACACGTCGTCGGCCCGCTCGAGGATGTAGGGGATCCAGCCGATCTGGCCCTCGCTGTAGGCGAGCTTCACCTCGGGGAACTGCACGAGCTTGCCGGAGAAGAGCCAGTCGCTCATCGACGCCATGGCGTTGCCGAAGCTGAGCGTGGCCGCCACCGCCACGGGCGCGTCGGCCGAGGTGGCCGGCATGCGCGACGACGAGCCGATGTGCATGCAGATCACGGTCTGCGTGTCCTGGCAGGCGGCGATGAACGGGTCCCACTCGCCGGAGTGGATCGACGGCAGGCCGAGGTGGGGGGGGATCTCCGAGAAGCACACGGCGCGGGCGCCGCGCTCCGCGTTGCGCACGACCTCCTTGGCGGCGAGCGTGGCATCCCACAGCGGGATGATGGGCAGCGGGAGCAGCTGGCCGTCGGAGTCGCCGCACCACTCCTCGACCATCCAGTCGTTGTAGGCGTACACGCACGCCTCGCCGAGCTCGCGGTCCTTGGCCTCGGTGAAGGTCTGGCCACAGAAGCGGGGGAACGACGGGAAGCACAGCGATGCCTCCACGTGGTTCATCACCATGTCCTCGACGCGGGCCTTGGGGTCGTAGCAGCCGGGGCGCATCTCGTCGTAGGTGATGGGCGACATCGTCATGTCGTCGCGGGCGAAGCCCACTGCGGCCACGTGGCGCTTGTGGATGTAGACGAGGTCCTCGTAGATCCAGCAATCGGCCTTCGGGCCGTGGGGATCGAAGGTCTGCTCGTACTGACCGCCGCCGATGTGCTTCATGTGGCCGATGCCCCGGCGCTCCACCTTGGGGCCCCGGTCGCGGAAGCGCTCCGGCAGCCAGGTCTCCCACACGTGGGGCGGCTCCACGACGTGGTCGTCGACGCTCACGATGGTGGGCAGCTCCCAGCCATCGGGCCGCTCAGCGGGGGTGCCGGGGCCGGCGGGAGCCGGACGGGTGAGGGTCATGGTGGGAGCGCTCCAGAGCCAATCTGACGGTGTGTCAGATTGTAGGCCCGGCAGGTAGTGTCAGGCACGATGCCGCTCGACCTCGCTGCGCTGCTCGACCCCTCGCACACCGCCATCGTCACCTCCGAGGTGCAGAACGGGGTGGTGGGCACGCCATCTGCGCTCCCGGAGCTGGCCGCCGCGGCGGCGGCCGAGATGCTCCCCAACCTGGCCCGGCTCCTCCCGGTGGCCCGAGCCGCGGGGGTGCAGGTGGTGCACTGCACTGCCTACCGTCGGGCCGACGGCAAGGGTGCCAACGCCAACGCCCGCCTGTTCCTCGGTGTGCGGAAGTCGCCAGTGTCGCTCCAGCCGGGCACCGTGGCGGCCGACGTTGTGCCCGAGCTGGGACCCGAGCCCGAGGACCTCGTGCTGGCCCGCACCCACGGGCTCAACCCGATGGCCGGCACCGATCTCGATCCGGTGCTGCGCAACCTCGGTGTGCGCACGCTCGTGGTCACGGGCGTGTCGGTGAACGTGGCCGTCACCAACCTCGTGATGGACGCCGTGAACCACGGCTACTCGGTGGTGCTCCCGCGCGACGCGGTCTGCGGCATCCCGCGCGAGTTCGCCGACGCCGTGATCGACAACACGCTGTCGTTGCTGGCCGCGGTCGTCACCACCGACGACCTCATCGGCATCTGGAAGGGCTGATCAAGCGTGGGCGAGATGGCCACGGGCGTGCGCGGTGACCTCGAGTGGGGGTCGATCCCCGGTCTCGTGCGAGCGGCCGCCGCGCGGTACGGCGACGCAGAGGCGCTCGTCGACAGCAGCGTCGCCGAGGGTGTGCGGCGCCTGTCCTTCGCGCAGCTCGCCACCGAGGTCGACCGGGCGGGGCGGGCCTTCATCGCGGCGGGGGTGGAGCCCGGCGACCGCGTGTCGATCTGGTCGCCCAACATCGCCGAGTGGGTGGTGGCGCTCCTCGGGCTGCAGGCCGCCGCCGGCGTCGTCGTGCCGCTCAACACCCGCTACAAGGGCGCCGAGGCGACCTACATCCTCGCCACGAGTCGAGCCCGTCTCCTCCTGACGGTGAACGGCTTCCTCGGCAACGACTACCCGGCCATGCTCGATGCCCACGACCTCCCCCATCTGGAGCACACGATCATCCTGCGCGGCGACGTGCCGGCAGGCGCGCAGAGCTGGGACGACTTCCTCGCGGGAGCTGACGCCGTGCCGCAGGCCGACCTCGACGCCCGCGTCGCCGCGCTCACGCCCGCCGCGCTCTCGGACATCCTCTTCACCTCGGGCACCACGGGGAAGCCCAAGGGCGTGCTGTCCACCCATGGCCAGGTCCTGCGGGGCTTCGCGGACTGGGCCTCGGTGGTGGGCCTGCGGGCCGGCGACCGCTACCTCGTGGTCAACCCGTTCTTCCACGCCTTCGGCTACAAGGCCGGCATCGTGGCCGCCCTCACCGTGGGGGCCACCCTCATCCCCCAAGCGGTCTTCGACATCCCCACGGCCATGGCGATGGTGGCCGAGCACCAGATCACGATGCTCCCGGGGCCGCCGGCGATCTACCAGACCTTCCTCAACCACCCCGACCTCGACCTCGCTGCCCTGGCGACCTTGCGCCTGGCCGTCACCGGCGCGGCGGCCATCCCCGTGGAGCTCGTCGAGCAGATGAAGGACAAGCTCGGCTTCGAGACCGTCATCACCGGCTACGGCCTCACCGAAGCGTGTGGCATCGCGGCGATGTGCCGCCACGACGACGACGCCACCACCATCGCCACCACCTCCGGTCGTGCCATCCCGGGCGTGGAGGTGCGCGTGGTCGACGACGCCGGTGCCGAGCTGCCTCGGGGCGAGCCGGGGGAGATCGTGGTGCGGGGCTACAACGTGATGCAGGGGTACTTCGAGGATCCGGCCCAGACCGCCGAGGCCATCGATGCTGACGGCTGGCTCCACACCGGCGACATCGGCACGATGAACGAACGGGGCTACCTGAAGATCACGGATCGCAAGAAGGACATGTTCATCGTGGGCGGGTTCAACGCCTACCCCGCAGAGATCGAGAGCCTGCTCCTCGGCCACCCCCAGATCGCGCAGGTGGCGGTGGTGGGTGTGCCCGACGAGCGCATGGGGGAGGTCGGCATGGCCTTCGTGGTCCCCGCGTCGGGCACCTCACCCGATCCGGCTGAGCTGGTGGCGTGGGCCCGCGAGCACATGGCGAACTTCAAGGCGCCGCGCTACGTGAGCGTCGTCGAGGCGCTCCCGGTCAATGCCAGCAACAAGGTGCTGAAGGTGCAGCTCCGCGAGCAGGCCGTGGCCGAGCTCGGCGCCGGCTGACCACGAACCACACGGTCCCGCCAACTGGCTGATGGGTACCATTGGGTCGATGTCGGATGTGACCCCCCTTCGCGACGTCTCGGGCGATGGGCTGGATGATGACGCGCTGCGGGCCGCTGATGGGCGGGTGCCCGGGCGACGGGGGCGGGCCACCCGTCAGCGATTGCTGGAGTGCACCGGTGAGATGCTCACCACCACCTCGTACCGCGACGTGAAGGTGATCGACATCGCGCGCGAA
Source organism: Acidimicrobiales bacterium (assembly GCA_046595835.1). GTDB lineage: Bacteria > Actinomycetota > Acidimicrobiia > Acidimicrobiales > VFJN01 > VFJN01. The sequence goes on from JBKJSO010000018.1 coordinate 4,672, forward strand.
GCGGGCACGTCGCCGGCCACCTTCTACCAGTACTTCGCCGACGTCGAGGCCGCCATCCTCGTGCTCGCCGAGGAGATGGCGCAGCAAGGCACCCACCTGACCGGGATCATCACCGAGGGATCTTGGGACGGCGACGCAGCTGCCACCTCGGCTCTGCGACTCGTCGATGCCTTCCTCGTCTTCTGGGAGGAGCACCGAGCGGTGCTGCGCGTCATGGACCTCGCCACCGATGAGGGCGACGGGCGCTTCCAGAAGATCCGTGTGGGGCTCCTCAACGGCATCACCCGCGCGCTGGCCGACGTCATCCGTGCGGCGCAGGCGGCTGGGCGCCTGCCCAAGGGCATCGATCCGATGGCCACCGCCGGGATCCTCGTGTCGATGCTGGCCCACGTCGCCGCCCACCAGTACGGCTTCGAGTTCTGGGGCATTCGCACCGCCGACCTCCGCGCTTCGATGACCCGCCAGGTCTCCTGGGGCGTCACCGGCGTGCTCCCGCCGGACTGAGCTCGTGCTCACCTCGCCATGAGGATGGCGGCGGGGACGGCGAGCAGCAGGCCTACCCGTTGCATGGGCGCGAAGCGCTCCCGCAGCACGATCCACGCCAGCACCACCGTGCTGGCCGGGTAGAGCGACGCCAGCACCGACACCACGCTGAGCAGTCCCTCGCGAATGGCGAGGAGGTAGAGCACGTTGGCGCCGACATCGAGGGCGCCGGCGCCCGCGGTGAGGCGGCGGGCGTGACCGTGGGGGACACCGGGCTGGATGCGCTTGAGCACAGCGAGGCCGCCGACCACGGCCACCGAGGCGGTGCGCGCAGCCACCAGTGGCCACATGCCCGAGCTGTCATCGGTGTACGAGAGCGCCACGAAGAAGAGGCCGAAGCCGAGGCCGGCGCCGAGCGCGAGGGTGACGCCGCGGAGGTCGGACGGGCGCATGCTGCCCCCGCCCTCGGCCGACACGAGCACGATCGCCACGAACGCCGCGACCATGCCGGCGATGGCGGTGACGGCCGGTCGCTCGCCCTGGGCAAACCCCACCACCGCGGGCACGGCCGCTGCTAGCAGCGCGGTGACGGGAGCGACGGCGCTCATCGGCCCGATGGACAGGGCGTGGTAGAGCAGCCCGACGCCGACGGCGCCGCCCAGGCCGCCGAGCGCGCCGAGCGCGAGGTCGTGCGCCGTCGCGTGGCCCGACACGAACACCGTGGCGGCGAGGACCAGCGCCAGCCCCGCGACGTGCGACCACAGCAGCACGGCCGCCGCTGGAGCTCGCTTGGCGGCCATGCCGCCGAGGAAGTCGCCGACCCCGTAGGTCGTCGCGGAGCAGAGGGCCAGGAGCACCGCCATGGGGGCTGCAGACTACGCTAGAACACGTTCTAGTTTTGCGAGAGGGGGAACGTGGCCGAGCCGGTGGTGTTCGGGATGCAGCTGCCGGTGCAGTCGCAGAGCGCCCTGTACGCGCAGCCATGGGAGGCGTCGGCCGGCGTGGCGGAGATCGTGCGCGTGGCCCAGGCCTGCGAGGCGGCCGGCTTCAGCTACGTGGCGGTGTGCGACCACGTCGCCATCCCGCGGGCCAACGCCGAGGCGATGAGCACCTCCTGGTGGGACACGATCGCCACGCTGTCGTACCTCGCCGCGGTCACCGAGCGGGTGCGACTCCTGAGCCATGTGTACGTGCTGCCCTACCGCCACCCGCTCCTGGTGGCCAAGGCCTGGGCCACGCTCGACGCGCTCTCTGGCGGTCGAGCCATCCTCGGTGTGGGTGCGGGGCATGTAGCGGGCGAGTTCGCGGCGCTCGGCGTGCCGTTCCAGGAGCGGGGTCGGCTGCTCGACGAAGCCATCGACGCCGTGCGGGCCGCCTTCAGCGATGAGTTCCCGACCCACGAAGACGAGCGGTGGCGGTTCGCCGACGTGGGTCAGCGGCCGCGCCCCGTCCAGGAGCCGCTGCCGATCTGGGTGGGTGGCTCGTCGAAGCCAGCCATGCGGCGAGCCGCCGAGCGGGGCGACGGCTGGCTGCCCCAGGGCCCGCCGGAGGGCGGCATGGAGGCCGGCATCGCCTTCGTGCGAGCGCACCGTGCTGCCACCCGCGGCGACGTCCCGATCGTGATCGGCTCGCTGTCCGGCCCCCTCTACGTCGGCGAGCCCCTGTGGGAGACGGGCCGTTGCGTGCGCGGCGGACCCGACAAGATCGCCACCTACCTCCGCACGCACCGCGACCTCGGCATCGACCAGGTGCAGGTGGCCTTCCCCAGCCGCTCGGCCGACGAGCTGTGCGACCAGATCGCCGCCTTCGCCGCCGACGTCACTCCACTGGTCAACGCGTGACCACAGCACCGAGGAGACCCTGATGCTGCTCGACGGCAAGGTGGCGATCGTGTCCGGCATCGGGCCCGGCATGGGACGTGACATCTCGCTCCTGTTCGCCGAGCACGGGGCCGACCTCGTGCTCGGTGCCCGCACCCTGGCCAGCTGCGAGGCAGTGGCCGAGGAGGTGCGCGCCCTCGGACGCAGGGCCGAGGCGGTGACGCTCGACATCACCGACGCAGACTCGTGTCGCGCCGCGGCGGCCGCCGCGGTCGCCGCGTTCGGCGGCATCGACATCCTCGTGAACAACGCCTTCCAAGATGGCAACCACAAGACCTTCGAGCGCTCCAGCCTCGAGGAGTGGAAGGCCACCATGGATGTCAACCTGTGGGGCACCCTGCAGATGACCGAGGCCGTGGTGCCGGCCATGACGGAGCGCGGCGGCGGTCGCATCGTGATGATCAACTCGATGTCGACCCATCGCATCGAGCCGCGCTACGGCGCCTACGCCACATCCAAAGGCGCCCTGGAGACGGCCACCAAGGCGCTGGCCGTCGAGCTCGGCGTGCACGGCATCAGGGTGAACAGCGTGTTCCCCGGCTACATCTGGGGCGACAAGGTCGAGTGGTACTTCGAGCACCTCGCCAAGAAGGAGGGCATCACGCCCGAGGCGTACTACCGCCGGGTGGCTGACGAGACCGCCCTCAAGTACCTCCCGCACTCCAGCGAGATCGCCGGCTCCGTGCTCTTCTTCGCCAGCGACCTGTCCAAGCCGGTCACCGGCCAGGGCCTGGGTGTGAACGCGGGGCACTGGATCCCGTGAGGGGCATCGCATGAGGGGCATCGCATGATCAAGCTCACCGTGCTCGTGAAGCGCAACCCGGCGCTGTCGGTGGAGCAGTTCCACGACGAGTGGCGCGCCCACGGCCGCATGATCGCGGAGGAGCCGGTGTTCGGTCGGTTCATCCGACGCTACGAGCAGCACCACCGCGTACCGGCCGACTACCGCAACGGCGACACGTACGACGGCATGGCCGTGCAGTGGTTCGACACCTACCGCGACTTCATCGGCCTCATCTCCACGCCTGAGTACCGCGCCAAGATGCAGCCCGACGAGACCCGCATCCTCGATCCCGATGCGATCGTGGTCATCTTCACCGAGGAGGCCGAGGTGTTCATCTCGTGAGCAGCGAAGGGCTGACGGGGCGTGTTGCCCTCGTGACCGGCGGAGCGTCGGGCATCGGCGCGGCCACGGTGGCGCTGCTGCGCGAACAGGGCGCCACGGTGATCGCGGCCGACCTGCGGGCGGGGGACGGGGTGGCGCCGCTCGACGTCACCGACGAGGGGGCCGTCGACGCGCTGGTGGCGTCGATCGTGGAGCGGCACGGCGGGCTCGACCTGGCGGCCAACGTGGCCGGCACGCCAGGCGTGTACGCCAACATCGCCGACTCCACCACCGAGGTGTGGCGCCAGACGATGGCGGTGAACCTCGACGGCGTGTACTTCTGCGTGCGGGCCGAGCTGCGAGCGATGCGGACCGCGGGCCGGGGATCGATCGTGAACGTGGCGTCGTCGGCGGGGCGCATGGGCGTGCCGGGGCTGGCGGCCTACTCGGCGTCGAAGCACGGCGTGATCGGCCTCACCAAGTCCGCTGCGCTCGAAGTGGCCGCGCAGGGCATCCGCGTGAACGCGGTGCTCCCCGGGAGCGTGCGCACGCCG
>JBKJSO010000028.1:0-12973 GCA_046595835.1 Acidimicrobiales bacterium
CAGCGCGAGATCGCGGCGATCTCCGTGTGCGGCAGCCATCCCGGCCTGGTGCTGCTCGACGGCGCCGGCGCGGTGCTCCGCCCGATGCAGCCCTGGGCCGATGCCGAGGCAGCCACCCACGCCGCCCGACTGCGCAGCACCCTGGGCGCCGATCGCTGGGCGGAGCAGGCGGGGATCCTCCCCACTCCCGCCACCGCCGTGAGCCGGCTGGCCTGGCTGCGCCGCAGTGACCCCGACACCTTCTCCCGCATCGGTGCGGCACTGCTCCCCCACGACTGGCTCACCTACCGGCTTGCCGGTCGGATCGTCACCGATCGCGGCGGCGCGTCGCTCACGGGCGCGTGGTCCCCGGCTACTGAGGCCTGGATCCCCGAGGTGCTCGAGGAGCTGGCGCCGGGCGGCGCCCGCCAGTGGTGGGCCGAGCGCCTGCCGACGGTCCTGGGCCCGTCGGAGCGGGCCGACTGGCTCGATGCCCCCGTGTTCGAGCTCCTCGGACTACGGGGCAGGCCCCTGGTCGGCCCCGGCACGGGGGAGGCGATGGCGGTCGCCCTCGCCCTGGGCCTGCTGCCCGGCAAGGTCGGCATCTCACTCGGCCCCACCGCCACCGTGCTGACCGGGCTGTCCCGCCCCGTCGTGGATCCGAGTGGCGCCGTGCGCAGCCACGCCGATGCCACAGGCCGCCACCTCGCCGTCGCCACGGCCGGCGACGGCGCCGCGCTGATCGACGCTGTGCGCACCCTGCTCGGGATCGACCCCACGGAGCTGGCAGCGCTCGCCAGCCTCGACGCGGCGTCGCCAGGCGGAGACCGCCTTGTGCTCGTGCCTGAGGTGCCGGGCCGTGACGGGGCCGTGCTCGCCGGGCTCTCGGCCGACACCGGGCGCGGCGACCTCGCCCGCGCCACCTTCGAGGGCGTGGCGTGCTCGGCACTCGATGCCCTCGACCTCGTGCTCGCAGCCGGGGGCACCTGGCTCGACGACGAGCCACTGCGACTCGCCGCTCCAGCCGACGTGATCGACGTGCTGGCGCAGCTGCTGGCCGACCTGTCGGGCCGCCCGGTCCGCTCGGCCCCGACCGCGTCGCTCGCCGCCGCGGGCGCCTGCATCCAGGCCGCCGCCGTCGCCGCGGACGAAGCGCCCGAGGACATCGCGGCGGCCTGGGACCTCGGACACGACCACTGGGACGAGCCCGTCGACGACGTCGATGGGGCCGCCCGGCGGCAGGCCCACACGATCGAGCACGCCCGTCAACGACAGGCGTTGACCCGACGTCGCTGAGATAGTAGGAAACATATCGAGATGATCTGAGGATCGTCGAGTCTCGTCGGCAGTGGCCGGCCCTTCCCACCACCCGCTTCGTGGAGGATCGCCGTGTCCCGTCGTGCCTGTCCGCTCGTGCTTCGCCCCCTGGCCACCGGCCTGGCGCTCCTCATGGCGTCGGGCCTGCTCCTCGTCACGCACCCCGAACCAGCCGGCGCGGAGGTCACGCACCTCCACGGGTTCTGGGCCACCGTCGACGGCTTCACCTCCTGGTACGGCAGCTACGGCATGGGCCCGCTCGGCACGGCCTGGTGCATCGACCACGGCAGCCGCTCGCCCGACCCGGTCTACGGGTACGTGCCAGCCGACCTCTCCAGCGTGCCGGCCGACACCCAGGCGGCGGTGGCCTGGGCAGTGGCGGCCCACGGCCAGGGCACCGATCCGGTCGCCCACGCCGGCCTGATGCTCGCAGTGCACGACCTCATGGGGGCGCGCTACCCGTCCGGACGGCTCGACGTGGACAACCTGCGGGTGTCGCGCCTGGCTGGGTTCGGGGGCGTCGGGGCCCAGGTGCTCACGGCGGCACGAGCCGCCAAGGCGGACGGTCTCGACCATGCCCACCTGCGAGGTCCACTGCACCTCGTCGTGGTGATCGGGGCGATCGATGGATCCGGGATCGCCCCGGTCACCGTCACCGTCGCCGACGCGCTCGGTCAGGGCGTGGCCGGCGTCGTCGTGCGCGTTGCCGGCTCGTCGCCGGGACTGAGCGCGGCCACCGCGGTGACCGCGGTGACCGCGATGAACGGCTCCGCCACCGTCTCCCTGCAGACCGGCAGCGTCCCTGTCGACGTGCAGGCGTCAGCCACCGTTCCCCACCTCCCCCTTGATGCCTGGCAGCCCACCTCCACGCGGGCCCAGCGAGTCGCGCGTCCGAGGCTCGATGAGCTCACGGCGCCGACGGAGCTGGCGCCCCCGACCACCACCACAACGATGCCGCCCACCACCACCACCACGACCCCGGAGACCACGACCACCGCGCCCACCACCACCACGACCCCGGAGACCACCACCACGACTGCCGCGCCCGCCACCACCACAACCGCAGCGCCCGAGACCACCACGACCACCGCGCCCACCACCACCACGACCCCGGAGACCACCACCACGACTGCCGCGCCCGCCAGCACCAGCACCTCGACCACGGTGGCGGCGCTCGCGGTCACCACCACCGTCACCGATGCCCCGCCCACCACGACCGCGCCTACCGGCTTGGCGCCAGCGCCGAGCGTGCTCGCGGCGCCTGGGATCACGGCGCCCCTGGCGCTGCCGCGCACCGGTGTCGACGCCCTCACGTTCGGCCTGTTCGGCACCGGTCTGGTGCTGGTCGGGCACTCGCTCCTCGGGCTGCGGGTGGGCCCGACTGGCGCTCAGCCCAGGGCGCCCCGCTCGCGGAGGCCCGCTATGCGCTCGTCGTCGTAGCCCAGCAGATCGCGCAGAACCTCAGCCGTGTGCTCGCCCACCCCAGGGGCCTTGGTGGGCAGCGGCAGCTCCTCGCCGATGACCTTGATCGGCGACGGCACCTGGTCATTGCCCACCCGACCCTTGGGGATCCAGGGGAGCCGGTCCTGGAACTGCGGGTCGTCGGCCAGGGTCTTGGGGGTGTTCACCGGCGCGATGGGGGTGTTGGCCTCGCCGCCGAGCGCCACCCACTCAGCCGTGGTGCGCCCCCGGAAGATCTCGGCCAGCTCGCGACGCAGCTCCTCGTTGCCGCGGGCGTGATCGGCGTACTTCGAGCCGGGGTGGCGCTCGAAGAGGTCGGGCCGGCCGATGCCGTTGCAGAAGTTCTCCCAGAACTCGCGCTCCGACGACATGAACAGGATGTGGCCGTCGGAGGTCTCGTAGAACTGGTAGCGCACGCCGTCGCGCATCCCTGCGGTGCCAGGCGCCCGGCGCTCGTAGCCGTCAGCCTTGTTGCCCGTCACCTCGGACTCGGGGCGCTCGTAGGCCTTGTAGGTCTCGCTGCGCAGCCAGTCCATGGCGGCCGCCGCATCCGACTGCGCCACCTCGAGCTGGCACGGCTCCCTGGTGGCTCGGGCGCGGGTGATGCCGGCAAGGACGGCCAGCGCGCCGAACAGCGGACCCGCGTGGATGCCCACGGAGGGGTGCTCGGGGATGGCGCAGAACCCCTCCTCGGTGGTGACCGGCTGCACGAGCCCCGCCCACACGTCGTAGGCGATCCCGTGGCTCGGCATGTCCTTGTAGGGGCCGGTCATCCCGTAGCCCGAGATCGTGCAGAACACGATCCTGGGGTTCACGGCCTTGCACGCCTCGTAGCCGACGCCCCGTCGATCGAGTCCACCCGGGCGCATCGCCTCGATCACGGCGTCCGCCCCGCGGACCAGCTCGAGGAACACGTCGCGGCCCTCGTCGGTGCGCAGGTCGATCGTGATCGACCGCTTGCCCCGACTGATGTGGAGGTGCATGAGCGACGTGCCCTCCACGATGGGCCACGTCATCTCCCGGATGTAGTCACCCGAGGGCGGCTCCACCTTGATGACGTCGGCGCCGAGGTCGGCCAGGGTGGTGGTGATGGCGCCAGGGCCGAGCATCGAGCACTCGATGATGCGCACGCTGCCGAGGGGGGTGGTCACTGCTGCTCCTCCGGTGGGGCCAGGGGCGAACCCGGCCCGGGGGTCATGAGCTCCTCACGCCAGCGGGTGCACCACTGGCGGGCCGTGGCCGACCAGGGATCGCCGTCGCGGAGGAGCTCGGTGTGGGTCGACAGGTCGGTGGCCCAGATCGTGCACACCTCCGTGTCGGTGAGCACGGGGTCGTAGAGGCCCACGAGCGAGATGCCTCGCGCCGCCATGGCAGGCGCACGCTGCTCGAGCGTCGCCGCGAGGTACTCCGGCCCTGCGCCCGGACGGACCTCGGAGAGCTCGTGCACGAACCAGGTGCCGCGCACCGCCTGGGTGCCGAGCGAGGCGAGCGTGGGACAGCCCGGCGCTCCCCGCAGCAACCGGTCGAACCCGCCGGTGCGCCGTGCGTACGCCGCATCCCACCACTCGGCCAGCTCCGGGTTGGCGGCCTTGTCGACGTTGGTGCGCTGACCCAGCCGGGCCCAGCCGTCCCACCCGTCGATCTCCCACACGTTCACCACCTGGGGCCACCGGCCGGTGGAGCCGACGACCTCCCACGTGCCGAGCAGCACCAGCCCCCGGCCGGCTGCGGCACCGGCGTCGAAGGCGACCGTGTGCTCCATGTAGGCCCGACCGCCCCGGCCCACGATGTCGATCACCTCGTGCAGGAAGAGCTGATCTGCCATGCCGCGGAGGATGATGGCACACTACCTGACGACCCGTCAGATCTACCCGACAGGACCGGATGGACCTCTGCTTCACCCCCGACCAGGACGCCCTGCGCGAGGCCGCCCTGCGCCTCTACGCCAAGGAGTCGCACGGCGAGCGGGTGCGGGAGCTCGAGCCAGTGGGGTTCGACGGGGTGCTGTGGGCAGGGGTGCTGCAGATGGGTCTGCCCACCATGGCGGTGCCCGAGCAAGCCGGTGGAGCGGGCGCGACGCTCACCGACCTCGCGGCGGCCGTGGAGGTGCACGGCGCCCACCTCGGGCTCGTCCCCCTCGTGGAGACCGCCGTGGTGGCTCGGCTCCTCGCCCGCCTTGGTGGCGACGCCGCGAGCGCCGCCCTGGCCCGGCTGGCCGACGGGGCCGTGGCCACGCTGCGCTTGCCCGGGGATCCTGGACCCCGACCGACCGCCTTCGCGGCGGTGGCGGAGGTCATCATCGGCCTCGATGCCGACCGGCTCGTGACAGTCGACGGCCCCATCGGACCCGCCCTGCGCACCCTGGCCGGCCTGGCGGTGGCCGAGGTCGACGTCACCGGCGGCGCGGAGCTGGCGTCGGGGCCAACGGCCACCACCGTGTTCGCCCAGGCGGTCGACGAGTGGCGGGCCCTCACCGCGGTCGCTCAGGCGGGACTGGCCCGGGCGACGCTCGACGTGGGGGTGCGCTACGCCCTCGACCGGCACCAGTTCGGCGTTCCGATCGCCAGCTTCCAGACGATCCAGCACCGCTTCGCCGACCTCCACGAGCGCGTCGACGCGAGTCGCCTCCTGGCCTACGAAGCGGTGTGGGCCCTGGACGAGGAGGAGCCCACTGCGCCCCTGCTGGCCGCGCAGGCGTCGTGGTACTGCGGTGCCGTCGCCGACGAGGCGGCCGGGTTCAGCCTGCACGTGCACGGCGGCTACGGCTTCATGCTCGAGTACGACGTGCAGCTCCACGTGCGCCGGGCCAAGGCCACCCGCCTGCTGCTCGGCGACCCCGGCCACGAGCTCCAGGTGATCGCCGCTCGCCGATGGGGCGACGAGGCGCCCCCTGCCCCCGCCGCCACCGCCGCCGCCAGGCCCACCCGAGCGGGCATGGACTTCCGCTTCGACGCTGCCACGGAGACGTTCCGCAGCGAGGTGCGAGCGTTCATCGCAGAGCACCTCAGCGACGACGTCCTCGAGCGCGCCCGTACCACCGGCACGATGCACGACTGGGGGTTCCACCGGGCCCTGTGCGAGCGCGGGTACCTCGCCTCGGGATGGCCCACGGAGTTCGGGGGCCTCGGGCGTGGCGCCATCGACCAGACGCTGCTCATGCAGGAGCTGTACGCGTCGGGAGCGCCGATCGACGGCCTCAACATCGCCTCGATGGTCGGCGCCACCCTGCTCGTGTGCGGCAACGACGAGCAGAAGGCCGACGTGCTGCCCCGCATCCTCGCGGGCGAGGTGATGTGCTGCCTCGGCTACAGCGAGCCCGACGCCGGCTCGGATGTCGCCGCTGTCGCCACCCGGGCGATCCGGGACGGCGAGGGCTGGGTGATCGACGGCCAGAAGATGTTCACGACCATGGCCCACGAGGCCCACTACGTCTTCCTCCTCACCCGCACCAACCTCGATGCACCCAAGCACAAGGGCCTCACGATGTTCCTGGTGCCGATGGACACGCCGGGCATCGAGATCACGCCGGTCGCCACGATGGGCGGGGAGCGGACGAACATCACCTTCTACAGCGAGGTGCGCGTGCCCGACTCCTGTCGCGTGGGCGCGGTCGACGACGGCTGGTCGGTGATGCACGCTGCGCTCGTGTACGAGCGGAGCTCCGCCAACTGGGGGGAGCCGGACCACCTTGTGGAGGCGGTGGCGGCGTGGGCGCAGCAGCCTCGCCCCGACGGCGGGCGGCCCTTCGACGAGGTGACGGTGCGGGCGGCGCTGGCCCGCTGGAGCACCGAGCTGGAGGCAGGCCGCCTGCTCCTGTACCGCGCGGCATGGCTGTCGTCCCAGGGCGCTTTGCCCCTGGTGGAGGGCTCAATGGCCAAGCTGCACATCACCGAGGCCTTCGTGCGGGCGTCGTCCGAGCTCATCGACCTGCTCGGCCCGTCCGGGCTGCTCGGCGCCGACTCGGGCGCTGCCGTGCTCGGTGGTCTGGTCGAGCACGCCCTTCGCCACTCGGTCGTCACGACGATCTACGGCGGATCGAGCGAGGTGCAGCGGGAGATCATCGCCGGGCGAGGCCTGGGCCTCCCCCGCGGCCGCTGATTCTCGCAGCCGCTGATCAGGCCCATCGGCGACCCCATCGAGCGCCGCGAGTGTCCCTCTCAGCTTGACACAGACGCACCTGACGCGCCGTCAGATGGTCACGTGCCGTAAATCACACAGGTGAATGTTGCAGTTTCGTGTCGAGGTCGGGTTACCATTTCGTAACTCACCAGCCGCCCCAAGCGCGGCCCGCCGCTGGGGCGCTGTGATCCGTCGATCTTCCCACTCACTCGACGCGCGCCCCGGCTCCCCCCAATCAGGAGGACAGCACACATGTCTGGGAGCAACCCCCCGAGTACCAACGGCTCGCCGCGACTGGCGCGACGAGCCCTCACGACGGGCACTGCGGCGCTCATGGCCCTGGCCTTGCCCGTCGCACTGGTGGCCACCTCCTCCGGCCTCCCGACCAGCGAGGGCTCCCCCGCCCTGGCCTCCGCCACCAACACCTCCTTCCTGCGAGGCCAGCTCGAGCTCGTCCGGGCTCGCTCCGCCTCCGATCCCGTGCAGTTCCGGGGCGTCTCCTCGGCGGCCACGCCCGCGGTGATCGAACCCACCGCTGAGGTACCCACCACCACGGCCCCGCCGGCGCCACCCACCACGGCCGCGCCGGCCCCCGCCCCGGCACCCGCGCCCACCGCGGCCCCGTCGGGCAGCGGCAACGGCGACCCCAACGATCCCGCCAGCTGGGACCGCCTCGCCCGCTGCGAGTCCGGTGGCAACTGGGCCACCAACACGGGCAACGGCTACTACGGCGGCATCCAGTTCTCGCTCAGCTCGTGGCGCAGCGTGGGCGGCACCGGCTACCCGAACGAGAGCAGCCGCGAGACCCAGATCCAGATGGGCCAACGCCTCTACAACCAGGGCGGTGGCTGGCACAGCTGGCCCGGCTGCACGAAGTCCTTCGGCTGGCCGCAGTAGCGCCTCCCGTCTGACGAACAGCACGTCCACGGCCCCCGGTCCCCCCGCCGGGGGCCGTGCCGCGTCAGGCTCGAGCCCGATGCACCTACGGCTTGTGCGGGTGCAGGATCCCGCCCCAGGCGACGATGTCGCCGGCCACGGCCACCAGGGCAGACGGGTCGAGGTCGACCTCGTCGGGGTGCCAGAGCTCCACGGTCACCCCCGGGAGCGCGAACGACGGCATCGACGCTGCCACCAGCACGACCGCACGACCCTCGCTGGCGGCACGCTCGGCGGCCTGCCAGGCGGCCTGGGGACCCCCGACAGCCGGCACGTGCACGCTGCCGGCCACGCTGGTGGGGAAGGTGCGGGCGACCCAGAAGCCCACCAATCCCGGCTCTGCGACCACCAAGCCGCCATGGGGGAGCGCCTCTGCGAGCGCCGCCGCCCGCTGCGGCGGGGAGCCCGGCTCGGCATACATCGGGCCGACCACCTCGGCCAGCTCGGAGTAGAGCGCGGGCCGTTCCATCGTCCCGGGCGGCAGGTCCCCCGCGAAGGTCGCCAACACGGCCGGGGCCAGGTCGACCACCTCCGCTCGGCCGTCCCAGGGCCGAGACGTCACCTCGGCGGGGTCGAGGCCGCTCGTCACCAGCACATCGACCGCCCCGAGACCGGCCAGCTCGAAGTCGCAGGCCTGGAGCCCGGCGGTGCCGAAGTGCAACGGGTCATCCCACCGAAAGACGCCCTTCGCCCCCCAGGTGTTCACCACCCCGCACCCGGCCCGGGCCGCGAACGCTCGTAGCCCGTCCACGCAGTCGTCGCGCACCACACCGGGCCCGACCAGCACCCCCAGCGTTCTGTGGAGGGCGGCGGCCGCCAGCCGACGGTCAGGCTCCACAGGTCAGGGTGGGGTCAGTACCGAAGGCCGGGGGCGCGGGTCTTGAAGACGTCGGTGGCCAGCTGCTGGCCCAGCCTGGTGGCATCCCAGCGCTTGCCGCCGTTGGAGATCGTGGCGCCCTCCGACCAGCCCTGCATCCACACGATGTCCTCCGCGACGGCCCGGATCACCTGCCCGGTGACGTGCTGGCTCTCGTCGCTGGCCAGCCAGGCCACGAGAGGCGACGACACGGCTGGGTCCATGCGGTTCCACTCGTCGTCGGGCACGTCGTCGGCTTCGATCACCGCGGGTGCACCCGGCATGGTGCCGGTGATGCGGGTGGCGGCGGCGGGGCCCACGGCGTTGACGGTCACGCCGAGCTTGGCCAGCTCGAGGGACAGGGTCTGGGTGAAGCCGGCGATGCCCGCCTTGGCGGTGGCGTAGTTGGTCTGACCGAAGTTGCCCACCAGGCCGGCACCGGAGGTGGTGTTGATCACGCGGCCCGTGAAGACCTCGCCCAGCTTGGCCCGCTCGCGCCAGGCCCGTGCCGCGTGGTGGGACGGGGCCCAGCTGCCCTTCAGGTGCACCTTGATCACGGCGTCGAAGTCGGCCTCCGACATGTTCCAGATGGCGGTGTCCCGCACGATGCCGGCGTTGTTCACCAGCACGTCGAGCTGGCCGAAGGTCTCCACGGCCTGGGTCACGAGCCGGCCGGCACCCTCGTAGTCGGACACGTCGTCGTAGTTGGCCACGGTGGTGCCGCCGCGGGCCGTGATCAGCTCCACCGTGAGGTCGGCCGCCTTCTGGTCGGCACCGTCGCCCGTGACCGAGGTGCCGAGGTCGTTGACGACGACGCGGGCGCCGTGCTTGGCCAGCTCCAGCGCGTGCGCACGGCCGATGCCGTGGCCCGCGCCGGTGACGATCGCGACCTTGCCGTCGAGGAGTGCCATTGCGTGTCTCTCTTTTCGTTGTTGGGGTCAGCGGCGGCCGAAGCGATCTCGCAGCTCGAACTTCAGGACCTTGCCCGTAGGGTTGCGGGGCAGGACGTCGACGATCTCGAGGCGCTCCGGGAGCTTCTGGGTCATGAGGCCCTCGGCCCGACACCACGCCACCAGCGCCTCGAAGGTGATGGGCGCCGCCGCGTCGGCGGGCACCACCACGGCGCAGACGCGCTCGCCGGTCTTGGGGTCGGGGACGCCGATGACCGCCACATCGGCGATCTCGGGGCTGCGGAACAGGATGTCCTCGACCTCCTTGGCCGAGATGTTCTCCATGTTGCGGATGATGATGTCCTTGACGCGTCCGGTGATCGTCACCATCCCGTCGGCGTCGATGCGGCCCAGATCTCCGGTGCGGAACCAGCCGTCGGCGTCGAAGGCCTCCGCATCGAGCGAGCTGTCGAGGTAGCCCTTCATGAGCTGAGGAGCCTTCACCCGGATCTCGCCCTCCTCGCCGATCCCGGCCTCCTTGCCCTCGAGGGTGACGGCCCGCAGCTGCGTGGTGCCCGTGGCCCGCCCCTCGGTGTGGGCGAGGTGCTCGTCGGTGTCATCGATCGTGCCCATGGCGATGATGGGGGCCTCGGTGAGCCCGTAGCCCGACACGATGCCCACCCCACCCATCTCGGCCTTGATGTCGTAGTGCAGCTGCGGCGGCTTGGGCGCCCCACCGCCGCAGTACACCCGCACCTTCGGGAACAGGCGCTCCCCGGCGGTGAGCTGACGCTGGGCGGCGAGGTAGGCCATGTGGAAGGGCGTGCCCGCCCCGGCCATCGTGACGTCGTGCTCCCGGATGAGCTCGGTGGTGCGCACGGGGTCGAAGCGCTCGATGTACACGGTGGGGAATCCCACCACCAGGGCCGAGAAGAGCCAGCCGATGCCGCCGATGTGGGTGAAGGGGAACACCACCGCGTTCTTGTCGGCCTCGGTGATGCCGAGGCAGGCGTTCATGCCCCGCGCGCTGGCCAGGATCGTGCGATCCGTGTGCTGGGCGCCCTTTGGATCGGCGGTGGTGCCTGACGTGTAGAAGTACCAGCGCACGGTGTCCAGCGCGGGATCCGGCGGGGGCGGCAGGGTGGAGGGATCGCCCTGGGGCAGCGCCTTGTCGGCCACCAGCACTTGCAGGTCGCCACCCTCGTCGTGGATGGCCGACGCGATGCCCCGAGCCATCGCCTCGAAGTCGAACCCCGCCCAGGTGGACGGGACCACGAGCAGCTTGCTCGCGGCCTGGCGGATGATGAAGCCGACCTCACGCTCCCGGTAGATCGGCAGCATCGGGTTCTGGATGGCGCCGAGGCGGGCCAGCGCCAGCACCAGCACCTTCGACTCGAGCCAGGTGGGGAGCTGCCACGACACCACATCGCCGGCGCCGATCCCCAGGCTGGCAAAGCCGGCCGCCGCCCGCTCGGCCGCCGCCTTGACCTCGGCCCAGGTGAGGGTGCGCCCGTCCTCGTCGATCGCGGCCAGCGCGTCCGGGGTGGCTGCGGCGCGGCGCTCGGCGAGCTCCCAGAGGCTTCCACCGTCCACGTTCGGCATCCTGGCGACCCCCTGCTGTGAAGACCTGACGACCCGTCAGATAGTAGCGATGTTGCCGTCGGCCTCCGCCAGCGCCTTGAGCCGCTCGAGGCTGGTGGCCACGTTCCAGCGGGTGTCGCGCTCGCTCTTGGCCACCATCCCGGGCAGCCGTCGCAGCAGTCGGAGCCACGGCGGGATGAGGACCACCTGGTAGGCCTCGGTCACCCGCGTGCCCTCCCCCTCGGGCTCGAAGCGGTAGCGCCAGCGGGTGGACTCCTCACCCTTGAACAGGGCGGAGAAGGCCAGGACCTCGCCCGCGTCGGCTTCGGTGATCACGCACTCCCTGGCCCATCGAGCTCCGTTGAGCCGGTTGTGCCCCCGGAATCGGGCCCCCACGACCGCCTCGTGCGACCCGTCGATCCACTCGACCTGGTGGCAGACCGGGCTCCACTGGGGGATCCGGGTCACATCGGCGACCATCGTCCAGAGCGCCGATGGCGGCGCGCCGATCACGATGCTCGACTCGGCTGTCGGGTCGGTGATGGTGTCCATCACCGCAACCTATCGGTGTGTCAGATCTCAGTCTGCTCCTCGGTGAACAGCTCGAAGGCGAGCAGCACGTCCTCGAGGAGCTCGGTCTCGGTGACCTCCATGGCCAGCGACGCCACCCGCAGCCCCGTGAGCGTGCCCAGCCACGCCCCGAACAGGAGGTCCTGATCACCGAGACGACCCTGCAGGGCATCTACCGAGGGGCGGATGCCGCCCGCCGTGGCGGCCGCCGCGGTGAGGATCTCGGTGAGCAGCTCGAGGCGATGCTCGGGCACGGCCCCATCGAGCGCCAGCTGGGTGAGCAGCTCGGCGAGATCGAAGGCCTCGTCGGTGATCGACACCATGCGGCGAAAGGCCACCGACGTGGCCTCGAGGAGCACCTGAGCCACCACCGATGGGCCGTGCTCCGCGACCCCCCGACCGATCGTGGTGGCAGCCTCCTCGGGCTCCTGCTCGAGGATCTGGAACTCGAGCGCCTCGCGCAACATGACGGGGAGGTCCATCGGGCCAGCCTACGGATGCGGGGCGGCCTCGATGGCCTCGACGTCGGCCTCGACGAGCGCCGGCGCCCGGCGCGCGGCACTCGTCGACACCAGGCCCAGGGCGGCGAGCACCACCGTCATGCCACCCACCTGGAGGCCGGTGAGCGGTTCGTCGATCCACACCGCCGCGCTGGCGGCGGCGAACACCGGGATGGCCAGCGTGAGCAGCGACATGGTGAGCAGGGTCACGTGGCCGTGCGCGAAGGCCATGAGAAAGTGTCCGATGAGCCCGTTGATGAGGGTGATGTACACGATGGTGAGCCACCCGTTGGCATCGGTGGCCGCCAGCGTGCCGTGGAACAGAAAGGGCAGCGGCACCACCCCGACCGCCGCCACGATGGCCATGCCGGTGAGGTACTCGAAGGCGCTCAGCTCCTGGCGGGCCCGCTTCGAGCACACGAAGTACGCCGTCCATGCGAGGAGCGCGCCCACCGCCAGCAGGTCGCCGTTGAGGATGTTGGCGCCGCCACCATCACCGCCGAGCAGCGACAGTCGCAGCAGCCGCCAGGAGAGCCGGTTGCCAGAGGCGAGGAACACGATCGTGACGACGATCGCGCCGAGCCAGATCCGGTAGCAGGCCACACCAAGGCCGGTGAGGCCCTCCACACCCATGATGAGCACGGACGACGCGCCCCACACCACGACCGCCGAGGTGGCGGCGAGCATGCCGAGCCCGGTCCGTCGCTCAGCGGCACCGGCCGAGCCAGCGCGGGAGGTGGCGGTCACCGGCGCACTCTACGGGC
>JBKJSO010000113.1:0-7880 GCA_046595835.1 Acidimicrobiales bacterium
GTCCTCGGTCGTGAGTCCGTCTGCATCAACAGCGGCGGCGAGAAGATCTTCGCCGAAGAGGTCGAGCAGGCGATCGCCCACCACCCCGACGTGTACGACGTGGTCGTGGCGGGCCGCACCTCGGAGCGATGGGGGCAGGAGGTGGTGGCGGTGGTCCAGCTGCGCGACGGCGCCGCACGCGACGAGGCGGCCCTGCTCGCGGAGGCCGCCTCGCACGTGGCTCGCTACAAGCTGCCCAAGGCGTTTCGCTTCGTCGACGCGATCGTGCGCTCGCCTGCGGGCAAGGCGGACTACCGCTGGGCCAAGGAGCAGGCCGCCGCCGAGGTCGGGTGACGATCAGCCGGCCTCGATGGCCAGGCGCTGGGTCGCAGACGGGCCGCTGGCGCCAATCGTCGCGCTGGTGGACTCAGAGGGGCAGCTTGCCCGTGGCGTTGCGAACCGTGCCGTTGTCCTTCCAGTCCGCGATCGTGCGCTGCGCGATGCGCATCTGGTGGATCTCGTCAGCGCCGTCGGCGAAGCGAGCCCAGCGGGCCTGCTTGGCCATGTCGGCCAAGGGGGTGTCGGTGGAGTAGCCGAGGGCGCCGTGCACCTGGATGGCGCGGTCGATGATCCGGCCGAGGCTGTTGGCGACGAAGTGCTTGGCCATCGATACCTCGGCGATGAAGTCCTGGCCCGTGTCGATGAGATAGGCGGCGTGCAGCACCATCAGCTTCGACTGGTAGAGCTCCATGGCGGAGTCGGAGATCATCCACTGGATGCCTTGCTTCTCGGCCAGGTAGCTGCCGTGGCTGTACCGGTTGATGGAGCGGTCGACCATCATCTCCAGCGCCGTCTCGCACTGTCCGAGCCAGCGCATGCAGTGGGCCAGGCGCGCCGGTCCGAGGCGGTACTGGCCGAGCAGGTGCCCCTGGCCCCGGCCGCCGAGCATCTGGTCCTTGTGCACTCGGAGATCGGTGATGCGGATCTCGCAGTGGTTGTGACCGCCCGACATCGTCTCCACGTCGCGCACGATCTCCCAGCCCTCCGAGGGCAGGTCGACGATGAAGCACGAGTTGGCCGCCTGTGGCAGGTCGGGGTCGTCCTCGGTACGGGCGATGAGGAGCGCGAACTTGGCGCCGCGCGCACCGGAGATGAACCACTTGTGGCCGTTGATGACCCACTCGTCGCCATCCGGCACCGCGTGGGTCTGGATGAGGGTGGGGTCCGAGCCCGCCACGTCGGGCTCGGTCATGGCGAAGCAGGAGCGGGCGTAGCCGTCGCACAGCGGCTTCAGGTACTTCTGCTTCTGCTCCTCGGTGCCCCAGTGCACGAGCGTGTGCATGTTGCCCTCATCAGGCGCCTGGGCGTTGAGCGCGAAGGGACCCATGCGAGTCCGGGCGGCCTCGGCGGAGACGCTGGCCATGGCGACGTGGCCCAACCCCATGCCGCCCCACTCCTCGGGCATGTGCGGCAGCCACAGACCCCACTCCTTGGCGGCCCCGCGCATCTCGATGATGCCCGCGATCCACTGGTCGCGGTCCCACGAGTCGGCCGCCGCCTTCTCTTCGATGGGCTTGACGATCTCCTCGATGAAGGAGCGGACCTTGTGCCGGATCGCCTCGATCTCGGGCGGGAAGGTGAAGTCGATGGCCATCGCGGCAGTCTGCCACGCGATCTTGACCCGCGGGTCAAGATCGACGGCTCAGACGAGGCGGGCGCGCAGGAGGGGCCAGCGCGGGTCGGCGCGAACCATCGCCAGGTCCGGCTCGCCGTCGACGATGCGCTCGGCCCGGAAGCCCTCGTCGGCGGCCTGGCCCAGCCAGACGACGGCCTGCTCGAGCTCTCCCGCCTGGGCCCAGCTGCACGCCACCTCGAAGGCGGTCTGGGCCCGGCTCGAGGGGTTGGCCCCGTAGACGGCCTCCCCGACCTCCGCGGCAGCGCGGTAGTGGTCGCCGTAGTGCAGGTGCGTCTGCAGGGTGGCGGCCCCCTCCCGACCGGTGCCGTCCGCGCGGGCCAGCAACCGCTGGGCCACCGCCGTGGCGGCGCCGGAGCGAGCCAGCAGATCGGTGGCGACCAGGTTCGGAGGCCCGCTGGGCTGGGCGGCCCACGCCTCGTCGAAGAGCTCGAAGGCGTCGGCCTCCCCCGCCGTCAGCGCTGCCGCGGCGCGCAGGTAGGGGTTGACGGTCGTGGCGCCGAGCCGACTGACGATGCGATGCGCGTTCGCCACGTCGCCCCCGCGCAGCGCGTTCCAGGCCATCTGCTCGAGGCGGGCCGGGTCCTCAGCGGTGGTGGGGCCACCCACCGGACCGGACAAGGGAGTGGGCACCGACGCGAGGTGCGGGCGACGGCGACCCCGCCGTGAGGGAGCCGCCCCCGGGCTGGGGGCTTCCACCTGGAAGGCGTCGACGTCGTGACCGCTGCGCTCGGCGCGCAGCTCCTGCCAGTTGTTGAAAGCGAGGAACAGGGCGAAGAACCCCGCATAGCTCTGGTTGTGGCCGAACGCCCACACCGCACCGAAGATGGCGGCACCGATGGAGATCCGACGCGCGGCCGACAGACCGAAGAGCTCGGCGGTGACGTTGCCTCCGTCGAGCGGGCGGATCGGCAGCAGGTTGGCAATCGACCACCAGAGGTTCTGGAACTGCAGGAAGATCACCAGCCAGATCACGCTGTCGGGCTGGCGCACGATCCACGAGGAGCTCAAGATCTGGCGCATCGGCAGCCACAGCACGACCAGTGCGGTGAGCGATCCAGCCAGGCTCACCACGACGCTGCGGACCTTCGAGACGCTCCCACGTCGCTGGCTGATCGTGACGCCGCCGAAGCCGTGCAGCACGATGGCCGACGGCTGTCCGAACACCTTCAAGGTGAGCCCGTGGCCGAGCTCGTGGACGAGGATCGACACGAACGACGCCACGATCCAGATGCCCACGACATCGAGGCCGACGTCGGCGTAGCGCAGGCCGAAGAGAGCAGAGATCACGAAGAACACCGGCTCGACCCGCACGGGGATGCCGGCGATCTTGAAGTGGGCGTGGGCCGACACGGGAGGCAGCCTAGGGGCGGGCCGTCACCGCTGACGCAGCACGGCCTGGACCACGGCGCCGTCGAGGCTCGATGCACGAGCGTCGAAGCGGTAACGGAGGGGGTGCTCGAACGAGGCCAGCGCCTCGACGCCGGATGGCTGCTCGGCGAGCAGCCACCGCACCAGGCTGCCCTTGAGCAGCTTGTTCCAGTGGCTCACGGTGCGACCCGACTCGTCGAGGAAGCGCACCGTGATGCGCTGCGCCGGCGCACATGCCGACCAGTCCATCGCCGCCTCGTGCTCGATCGGGAGGAGGTCCCACACCAACGCGCCAGCGGCGCACTCCGCCAGCGTGGGCGACAGCCGGGGCGCCCACCATCGAGCCAGACGACCGAGGTCCCCCAGGTTGGCGGACATCTTGAGCTTGTAGTGCGGGATCGGATCCGGTGGCGCCACGAGGCCCCAGAGACCTGAGACGATTCGCACCTGGGCGGCCCCTCGTCGCCGCGCGGCGACGGGGAGCGACCGCCAGTCGAGCTCCTTGTAGAGCACGCCGACGTATCGATCCATCGCCGCGCACGTGAGCGCGGCCCGGCGGGTCGCCCCCGCGGTGGTTGCCGCCCGCAGCACCCTGCGCCGGTGGCGGTCGAGCGCCCCGTCGACCATCGTCCCGGCCGCCCAGGGCGGTCCGTCGCCCCCTTCGGCCTTGGCCTCCGACGGTGGCAGCAGGATCAGCGGTTGGGGCCGGGGCACCGGCGGTTCCTAGCATGCGGTGGATGGCCCGCTTCACCATGCCCGAGCAGCTGCCCGAGGGCGACGAGAAGGTGGCGGCGGTGCGCGGCATGTTCGACGCCATCGCGCCGCGCTACGACCTGGTGAACCGGATCATGACGTTCCGCATGGACGTCGGGTGGCGCCGGCGCACGGTGCGCGCCCTCCGGCTGGCTTCGGGCTCGACCGTCGTCGACCTGGCCTGCGGCACCGGCGACTTCTGCCGCGAGCTGGCCCAGGCCGGCTTCGCCCCCATCGGGGCCGACCTCTCCTTCGGCATGCTGGCAGCAGCGCGCACCGCTGCACCGCTGATCCATGGCGACGCACTGCGCCTGCCACTGCCCGACACGTCGGTCGATGGCATCACCT
This sequence comes from Acidimicrobiales bacterium, assembly GCA_046595835.1. Classification (GTDB taxonomy): domain Bacteria; phylum Actinomycetota; class Acidimicrobiia; order Acidimicrobiales; family VFJN01; genus VFJN01. The sequence goes on from JBKJSO010000113.1 coordinate 4,145, forward strand.
GCGGGTTCGCGCTGCGGAACTTCGCCAGCCTGCCGCCCTTCTTCGCGGAGCTGGCGCGGGTGGTGCGGCCGGGCGGGCGCGTCGCGCTGCTCGAGGTGGCCGAGCCCCCCAACCGGCTGCTGCGCTTCGGCCACGGGATCTACTTCGGCAAGATCGTGCCACTTGTGGGCGGCCTGCTCTCGGATCCCGCCGCCTACCGATACCTGCCTCGGTCGGTGGCCTACCTCCCCGAGCCCGAGGCGATGCTCGAGCAGCTCGCTACGGCCGGCTTCGTCGACGTGGAGCGCCGCCTGCTGTCGGCTGGCATCGCCCAGCTGATCACCTCCACTCGCCGATGAGCACGCGGCCGGACGACCTCGTGGCGCGCACTCGTCGCGTTGATCACGATCTCGACCTGCTGCGCCTCAGCGCGGGGGTGGGACCCCTCCTCGAGCGCTCCCGGAGCGGGCTGGCCGGCCGAGGTGTCGCCCTCGCTGTTCCGATGGCCGACGTCGACGCTGCCCTCGCGGCCATCGATGCCGACGACGAGGTCGGCGTGGCCGGGTGTGGCGCGGTGGCCTTCGGCGCGCTCCCCTTCCGATCCGACCCGGCCGCCACCATGATCGTGCCGGAGGTGATCTGGGGCCGCGCCGAGGACGGCACGCGCTGGGTCACCACGATCGGCAGCCGCGGTGACGATCGATCCGTCGACCTGGCATCGCTGTGCAGCGCTCCTCCCCGTGACCCGTCGGCGTCCCCTGGTCGCATCACGATCTCGCCGGCGCGCTCCGCGAACTGGTGGTGCGAGCTCGTGGCGGCGGCCACCAAGGTCATGCGCGAGGCGCCGCCCGACGGTCTGCGCAAGGTGGTGCTGGCACGCGAGCTGAGAGTGGAGGCCGACGCCCCCTTCGATCGAGCTGCGGTGCTCGACCGGCTGCGGGGCGCCTACCCCGGATGCTTCATCTTCCACGTCGACGGCTTCCTCGGCGCCAGCCCAGAGCTGCTCGTCGGGCGCAGCGGTGACGTCGTGCGCGCCCAACCGATGGCGGGAACCGCCCCACGCGGCGGGGACCCCACCGCAGACAGTCGGCTCGGCGCCGCGCTGCTGGCGTCGCCCACCTACCGCCACGAGCACCAGATCACCATCGACATGGTGCACGACACCCTCCTCCCCTGGTGCTCCTACCTGGACTACGAGGCCGAGCCCTCCGTCGTCGGCGTGGCGAACGTGCAGCACCTCGCCACCCTCGTCGAAGGACGCCTCTCGCAACCGGCCCCATCCGTCCTCGAGCTCGTGGCGGCGCTGCACCCCACGCCCGCGGTGAACGGTTGGCCGCGCGAGCTGGCCGGCCAGTGGATCGCCGATCACGAGGGGTTCGACCGCGGGCGCTACGCGGGCGCGGTGGGCTGGGTAGACGCCCGGGGCAACGGCACCTGGGCGGTGAGCATCCGCTGCGCCGACATCGCCGGCACGACGGCCCGGCTCTGTGCCGGCAACGGCATCGTGGCCGACTCGGATCCGGCCACCGAGCTGGCCGAGACGCAGGCGAAGCTTCAGGCCCTGCTCAGCGTCCTCGTGCGCCTCTGATCGCCGCTACTTCACGCGCACGATGCGCAGGACATCGGTGGTGGGATCCGACTCGTGCGGGGCGCCCACGAGCACGCCCACCAAGTCGCCAGGGCGGATGAGTCCCATGGCCCTCGCCTTCTCGACCGAGTGCCACACGATCTCATCGGTGGTGCCGTGGGTGTCCATGACGATCGGCTTGATCCCCCAGGCCATCGTGAGCTGTCGAGCCGTCTGCTTGGACGGCGTCATCGCGAGGATCGGACAGGTCGGCCGGAAGCGGCTGATCATGCGGGCGGTGCGGCCCGAGTCGGTGCAGGCGATGAGGGCGCTGAGCTCGGCGTCGACCGAGGCCCGCCACGCCGCGGCCGTGATGGCGGCGGTGATCCGCACAGTGGTGGGCGCGTTGTGCAATCCGATGATCTGCTGCTCGCCGAGGCGGGTGCCCCAGGCGCGGTAGTCGAACTCGCGCTCGGCCCGCAGCGTGATGCGTGACATCGCCTCGACCACCGCGACCGGGTCGACGCCGATGGCCGTCTCCGCGGAGAGCATCACAGCGCTCGTGCCGTCGAAGACGGCATTGGCGACGTCGGTCACCTCGGCGCGGGTGGGCGTGGGGGCGGTGATCATGGACTCGAGCATCTGCGTGGCCGTGATGACCGGCTTGCCGTAGGCGACGCCGCTGCGGATGATCTGCTTCTGGATGTGGGGCACGTCCTCAAGGGGCAGTCGCACACCGAGATCGCCGCGGGCCACCATCACGCCGTCAGACACGTGGACGATGTCGTCCATGTTGGCGACCGCGCCGCCCGTCTCGATCTTGGCGACCACCATCGGGCCATCGGGACCGACGGCCATGCGGATCGTGGCGACGTCGTCTGCGGACTGCACGAACGACACCGCAACGGCGTCGACGCCCTCCTCCAAGACCACCTCGAGCATCCGGAGGTCGTCGTCCGTGGGCGATCGAAGCGGTACCCGATCCTCGGGCAGCGACACCCCGGGCCGACCTCGGACCACCCCTCCGCTGAGCACGCGCGCCACGACACCGTCGCTGGTGCGCTCATCGACGACCAGCGCGACGCCGCCATCGCCCAGGGCGATCCGGTCGCCGGGCTCGAGCGTGTCGACGGCGCCCTGGAGGGCCACGGCGACGACCTCCGCGGTGCTGTGGTCGCCGTCCACCGCCTCGGTGAGTCGGAGGCGTGAGCCCGCCTCGAGCCGCACACCGTCGGCGTCGAAGGGCGCACAGCGCACCTTCGGACCGGGCAGGTCGACGAGGATCCCGATGGGGCGGCCGACGTCCTTGGCCGCGGTACGAACCCGACGGATGCGATCGATGCTCGCCTCGACGGGTCCGTGGGCGAGTCCGAGCCGGGCGACATCGACCCCCGCCTCCAGCAGCCCGCGGAGCACAGCCGGCGGATCCGAGGCCGGACCGATGGTGGCCACGATCTTGGTCCGGCGCGACATGGACCTCACGCTACGCCGTGCGTTGCAGCCCCCCGCGCCGGGTTCCGACGGCTCAGCCGGCCACAGCGGTGGCCACCGCCGCGTTGAGCCGGCGGTGCAGATCGAGGTTTGCCGTCCGATCGGTACGGACGACGAGGACGTGCACACCACCGGCCGCGACGGCCTCAGCTACCGCGGGACCAACATCGTCGACGGCACGAGCGGCCACGCCGAAGGCCGATGCCAATGCGACGAGGTCGAGCCCATGCGGGGTGCCGTAGAGCTGCTCGAACAGATCGTCGCCGACCGAGTCGGCTTGGGGCAGGAAGGAGAAGATCCCCCCACCGTCGTTGTCCACGACCAGCACCACGAGATCGATCTGGCGGGCGGACGCACCGAGCAGGCCGTTGGAGTCGTGCAGGAAGGCGACGTCGCCGATGAGCAGCGCGGTGGGGCCGTCGCTTCCCGACGCCACGCCGACAGCGGTCGACACCACCCCGTCGATCCCGTTGGCGCCGCGGTTGGCGTGGACGGTCAGGGGACCTGACGGTCGCACGTACCACTCGAGATCTCGGATCGGCATCGACGACGACACCACGAGCGAGGCCCCCGCCGGCAGCGCCGCCACCAGCGCCCGAGCGACACCTGGCTCGGTGGGCCCCGCCTCTGCATCGAGCAGGCTGTCGACGGCTGTCTGGGCCGCCGCGCCGGCGCGTTGCCAGGTGCGCAGCCACTCGC
>JBKJSO010000330.1:0-10092 GCA_046595835.1 Acidimicrobiales bacterium
GGTGCTGCACCAGGCGATCGGTGACGACGCCGCCGCGTACTTGTCTGTGCTCGAGGCCGCCGGTTCGTTCGAGGGTTGGATGGCGGGCGCCATTCCGATCGTGGAGTCCATCTCCGGTCCGCGTCCGACGCCAGCCTGAGTACGCAGGGTCGCCGGCGTAGCTGCACCACGCGCCGCGACCGAGCTGGACAGCGAACTCGCACTCGCCGGCGCAACCCCCGCGACACACGCTTGCGGCGACGCCAGCGGACGGCAGCGTTCAGGAGCGGACGCGGGATGAACGCGGGATGGAACCGCTCTACCCTCCCACCGATGGCCGCCTTCCCGGAGCTCGACCTCGCCCGGATCCGTCGCTTCTGCGAGGACCGCACTCCACCCGAGTTTCGTGACGAGATGCGAGTCGAGGCCGACGTGCGTGGTCGCTCGGTGACCATCCTCGATTGCCGGCCGCCCTGGATGCCCGAGCTGGTGGAGTGGAGCCGGCAGCCTCTCGCCCAGCTGAGGTACGACGCCGAGTCCTTCCTGTGGACGCTCTACTGGGCCGACCGGAACAGTCGGTGGCATCGCTACGACGATCTCGACCCCGGCCCGCTGGGCGACGTGCTCGACGAGATGCACAAGGACCCGATGTGCATCTTCTGGGGTTGACCGCTGGCCGGAGCGCGATGCTGGGCGAGTGAGCAAGGACGCCGAGCCTCCGATGCGAGTTCTCACAGGAGACGAGTTCGACGAGATGCTCCGCGACGCGCCGCCACCGACCGACGACGACGTCTCGATCACGCTTGACGGTCGCCGGCTCGACTCGAAGGAGGCTGTCATCGCCTTCTTCGCCGAGCTCGATGCCGAGCGGAATGCGGTCCCTACCGAGGGCAATCCGTCGTAGCCTCTCCGTGTGACGTTCACACGGATCACCGTGGAGCCCGACAAGATGGGCGGCCAGCCCTGCATCCGCGGGCTTCGCATGCCGGTCGCCACCGTCGTGGCGATGGTTGCCGACGGCATGACGACCGAGGAGATCCTCGACGACTTCCCCGAGCTCGAGGCTGAGGATGTTGCTGAAGCGCTCAGGTACGCCGCCGAGGCCGTGCGTGAGCGCCAGCTGCCGCTCCAGCAGCCTGCATGAGGTTCCTGGTCGACCAGAACCTCTCTCGGAAGGTCGCCGCAGCACTCCGAGCAGCCGGCCACGACGTCGTGCACACCAGTGAGGTTGACCTGTCGACGGCGTCCGATCAGACGATTGCCGAACTTGCAGTCGCAGAGGAGCGGGTCGTGCTGTCAGCAGACACCGACTTCGGCACGCTGCTCGCAACCAGTGGCGCCGAGCGGCCGTCCGTCGTACTCGTCCGGCTTCGAGCTCCTCGGCCGGCGGAAGCCCTCGCAGCAGTGGTGATGGCGAACCTCGAGGACGTGTCCGCCGACCTCGAGGCCGGCGCGATCGTGGTGCTTGAGGACGAGCGGGTGAGGATCCGCCGGCTCCCACTCCGTTAGCAGCTCGTCCGCAGACGTCCGCCGTTGTCGCATGGCGATAATGGCAAGTCTGGCCTCGTGCGTGCGGGTGTCGATCTCATCCCGACCCTCCCCGACGGTGAGCCGCTCTGCTACGACCAGGGGACGCAGATCGTGCCGTGCGACCAGCCTGACGCACGCCGCCCGGGCTAGAAGCGCACAGATCTCGGTATGGGCGCGCCTAGAGGGGCGGTAGCGGCCCACGAGCCTGCTGCGATCCACGACGAGTACTTCGAGCTCGACCCCCTGGAGCACGATGCGGACCGGGGTGAGCTTAGGCTGGCGATCTACCGCGGTCGTAGGAAGAAGTGGTGGTTCATCGAGACTGGTCGACCACCGGAGAACCCTCTGCCTCCGCCCATCGGCACGCTCGTCGTGCACAACGTGCTCGCCGTGTCGGTGAACGATGAGGCCGACATCGGGTGGTACGACGTCAACCGTCTCGAGTACGAGGCAGATGCCGGCGAGCTAACGCGGGATGGAATCGAGGCAGCCCATCGGCCACCCCGGGGACAGCTTCGTGACCAGGGCGAATGGGGTGGGCGCGGAGGGACTCGAACCCCCGACATCTGCCTTGTAAGGGCAGCGCTCTAGCCAGCTGAGCTACGCGCCCGGAAGGCCGTGAGGGTACCTGTGCGGGGCTAGGCCACGCCCTCTTGGGCTCGAGCCTGTGCGACGAGGCTCTCGAGCAGCGTGATGAGGGCGACCTTCACCGAGTCCTTGGTGCGGGCATCGCACTCAACCAGCGGGACGTGCGGCGCCACACCGAGCGCGTCGCGGATCTCGTCGATCGCGAACCGGGGGGCCCCTTCGAAGGTGTTCACGCCCACGACGAAGGGCACCGCCTTGGCCTCGAAGTAGTCGATGGCCGGAAAGCACTGGTCGATGCGACGAGTGTCGACGAGCACGACCGCTCCGAGCGCGCCGGTGCAGATGTCGTCCCACATGAACCCGAAGCGATCCTGGCCCGGCGTGCCGAACAGGTACATCACCAGCGTCTCATCCACGGTGATCCGTCCGAAGTCCATCGCCACGGTCGTGGTCGTCTTCGAGCCGACGTGGGTGAGGTCGTCGACCCCGTTGGCCACCGTCGTCATCGCCGCCTCGGTGCGGAGCGGCTCGATCTCCGAGATGGCCCCGACGAAGGTGGTCTTGCCGACACCGAACCCACCCGAGACGACGAACTTCACCGGCATGATCCGCGCCCTGCGGCGCTCTTCAGCTATGTACATGCTGCCTCCCTGCGGGCGATCTCGATCAGATCGCACGCACGCGCTCGATCATCTTGGTGAGCATGTCCAGCTCGATCTCGACGGGGTCCGTGTGATGGACGTCGAGCAGCTCTTGCGCGATCAGGTCGCTGGCGATCACCGTCGCCGCCCCGAGTACGAGTCCGAGCTTGGCGGCAACCTCCGCCAGCGACTGCGGCTCCACGCAGAGCCGGAGCACGAGCTCCTGCTCCGAGTGCAGGTCCATGGGCACGATGTCGACCGTGGACTGGAGCATGGTCTCCACCCGCAGGTCACGGCGATCCGAGCGCGTGCGTCCGCCCGTCATGATGAACGGCCGGACAAAGTCGTGGCCGCCGCTCGGCGCGCCAGCGTCGATCACGAGGCCAGCATCTCCTGCTTCAGCTCGGTCACCAGATCCGGGGTGAGCACCGTGCCGGCCCGCTCGACCAGCAGGGTCGTTTGATAGCCGACGAGGCCGATGTCGCAGCCCTTGCCGGCGACGACGCCGAGGCAGCTGCCGTCGGAGATGGCCGACACGAACAGGTAGCCGCGGCGCATCACGACGATCACCTGCTCGAGCCCCTCGAACCCGAACACGCCGGACGTGCCGTTCCCGAGGCTCACCATGCCGGAGATGATTGCGGAGAGCTGCTCGGCGGCGGCCCGGTTGAGCGAGCTCGACATGGCCATGAGCAGTCCATCGGCCGACACCGTGACGGCATCGGTGACGCCCGCTGTCTTCTCCACGAACCCGTTGAGCAGCCAGTTGAAGCTGCGGGTTCGCTCACTCATCGTCTGGGTGGTCATCGATCGTCCTCCGTGGACTCGGCGTCAGGGTGCCCATCGGCCCGACCTCGAGCCACGCCCGACTGGAAGCTGGAGAGGAACGAGTACACGTCCTCAGGCGACGAGCGGGTCGGCTCGACAGGAGCGGCCGACGATGTCGCTGGTGCTGCCGGGGTCAACGACCCGAAGCCGGCATCGGGTCGTTGCGCGCCGGGGACCCGGCGGGTGAGCCCGGTTGTGGTGGTCTCTGGAGCGGCTGCAGAGGACGACGCCCCTCCATTGCGGGCGTTTTGGGCTGCCACCGTGTAGAGCGAAGGCCCTGCTGGTCGAGTGACGGCCAGGCCTCCGAACCCTCGTGTTGCGGCGGGAGCATCGGCCGGTTCGACGAGTGCCGGTTCGACGACGGCCGGTTCACCTCGGAGTCCCTCGACGACCACATCGTCGGCCGGCTGCGGCGCGACCACGGGCTCCGCGGCGGGCTGCGTCGGCATCTCGAGGTCGAGCTCGGGGGTCACGGCCGGTCGGTCCCCGCGCCGTGGGAGCCCGCTCAGCGTGAACGACGGAGCGACAGATGGCTCCGGATCGGTTGCGTCACCCGGATCGGTGGGACTGGCCGCCGGTGGTGCGACCTCGGCCATCGGAGCAGGGGCCGGCGGGGCGCTCGCAGGTTCGAGGGCGGCCGGGCGAGGAGCGGGCGCCGCTGGCACGCTCAGCGCGGCAAGCCGTGGGTCGGTCTCCTCGTTGGCCAAGAGCCCCATGGGCACGTCGACGCGGGCGGTCACGCCGCCGGCGGGGCTGTCCTGCAGCTCGACGACGATGCCGAGTCGGCTGGCTAGGTGGCCGGCGACGTAGTGACCGAGGTACCGAGACGGCGCCACCGTGAAGGACTCGGCGCCAGCGAGGCGGCGGTTGGCGCGGGCGAGGTCCTCGGCCGGCATCCCGTAGCCGTTGTCGCTGATGGCCAGCGTGTAGCCACCTGTGGTGAGGCGACCCTTCACCTCGACCTGCTGGTCGTTCGGGGAGAAGGACAGCGCGTTCTCGATCAGCTCCGCCGTGACGTGGGCGATGTCGGCCGCCACGGCACCGGTGACCGCCGCCGGCTCGAGGTGGCGGATGATCACCCGCTGGTAGTCCTCCACCTCGCCCAGCGCGGCGCGGACGACATCGGACATCTTCACCGGCGCCGCCCACTGACGGGGCGCCTCGATGCCGGCCAGCACGAGGAGGGACTCGGCGTTGCGGCGCATGCGCGTCGCCAGGTGATCGAGGCGGAACAGCCCCTCGAGCGTGTCGGGGTCGGACTCGTTGCGCTCAAGATCGGTGATGAAGTCGAGCTGACGGCTCAGGAGGTTCTGGTTGCGGCGTCCGAGGTTGATGTACGAGTCGGAGATGTTTCGGCGGAGCACCGCTTGCTCGACGGCGAGATCCAGCGCACTCGTCTGCACGGCGCTCAGCGCGGCGGCGACCTCAGCCACCTCATCACGGCTGTTGACCCGGATCGGGTCGATCTCCGGGATCACGACGTCGTCGCCCGGTGGTGTCTCGAGGATCTGGCGAACTGCTGCCGGCAGCCGCTCTCCGGCCATCTCCTCTGCCTGGCGCTGGAGGGAGGCCAGCGGACGGGTGATCGACCGGCTGGCGAGCCAGGTCATCAGCAGGGCCAGCGCGAGCATCGCAAGAGCCAGCCCACCGAACAGCTTCTGGCGGGCAAAGGCGTCGGCTTCGATGCGGTTGGCCTGCTGGCCGAGGACGTCGATCGTCCGGGAGCGGAGACCGAGGTAGCCCACGCCGGGCTCGCTCTTCAGCGCGCCGAGCAGGTCGGGCACGCTGACGGCCTGCCCGGTGAGGAACGCCTCGACCTGGGTGTTGAAGCTCTGGACGCCGGCCTCCGCGAAGGTGGGGGCGGCCACACCCGAGTACGCCCCGATGGCGTTCGTGCGGATCGCGGTGTCGAACACCCGACCGCGGTCGGCGAGCACCGCCATCTCGCGCCCTACCTGCGACGACCCCGTGCTGCCGTTGATCTGGGCGAGCACGACGGTGCGGACCACCTGAGCGCGCAGGTCGCTCTGACGAGCGGCCGCATCGACGATCTCGATGCCGTTGCGCAGAGCTGCTTCGTCCACCGCCGGGGCCACGGTCGAGGTGGCGTCGAACAAGGCGTCGACGATGACGCTGTATCGACTGAACACATCGTTGGCGAGCTGCTGGTTGGAGACGTCCATGGGCCCGTGGTACGCATCGATGTCCCGACGCAGCTGGGTGAGCCCATCCATCGCCTTCCAGGCGGGCGCGAAGGCCGTCGTGACCGAGGCCCCCCGGCTAGCGAGCCCGCTGCGGAGCTGGGAGGCGGCGGCGTCGACGAGGCCGCGGGCCTCCTTGTTGGTGGCCACCGGCAGCCCGGCGGCCGCGCCGAGCCCGATGAGGTCGATCGACGCTCGGTTGCGCTCGTCCTGGAGTCGAGTGATGAGGCTTCCCGGACCGACCGACACGCTGGCCAGCTCGGACTGAGATCTGGTCGCGCGCACAGCGTCCACCGCTGACACGACCTCGAAGCCGGCCACAGCGACGAGGCCGACCAGGGGGATGGCAAGGGCCACCCCGAGCTTGGTTCGGATGTGGGTCGCGCGGAGCACAGCAGCTCTCCTCGGATCAGTGTCGCCCGGCCGGGAGGCGGGCGGAAGGCGTGGGAACGGTGACCTTGGTGTCGGCCTGGCGGGGCCAGAGGTTGAGGACGGAATCGGCAGCGGCCACGGTGGCCTGGGCGGCCGGCAAGCCGATGGCCCACCCGAGCAGCTCCGGGTCTTCGGTGAGCAGCAGCAGCTGGCCACTGTGCTCGAGCACGAGCTCGAGGAGCCGTGGGCGCAAGGCGTCGTCGAGCCCGGCGAACGGCTCGTCGAGCACGATCACCTCGTCGACACCCTTGTCGAGGACGCTGACGAACCCGTCCACCACGTCGTCGCTCCGGGGGCCCCCGGCGCCCGTCCCCGCCGCTTCCGCCTCGGCAAAGGCGCCGTCCACCTTGGCCGTGGCGGCCGCCACGGCGACCTCGGCGGCATCGATCGCAGGCTGCAGCACCTCGGCGTGGTCCCGGAGCAGCTCGGCAAGCGCCTCCATCGTCGCCAGCCGGTCGCCTGCGGGTCGACGGTCGATCGGGAGCTCCTCGGCGAGCTGGCGGGCGCGGCGGGCCAGGTCGCCCTGCGCGCCCTGGGCCCGGTCGAAGGCCACCTCGGCGGTACCGGCGGCCTCGGTGGCTCGATCCAGCTCCGCAGTCGCGTCGCGCTCGGCGCGAGCCAACGTGGCGCCCAGCGCCTCGACCTGAGTGCGCAGCTGGTCGGCAGCGACGAAGCGCTGCAGGCGCGACGAGTCCTCTCCGGCACGCACGGACAGCTCGGCCTCCACGGCGCCCACCGAACGGCTGGCCAGATCGAGCTGCTCGGCTGCCCCGGCCTCCGCAAGCCGGGCATCGCTCAGCGCTGCCGCGAGGCGGTCACGGCGGCCGGCTAGATCGGCGAGCTCGACCTCGATCTCTTCCACGGTCGCCCGGGCACGGCGGTGGTCGTCGGCCACGGTGGCCTGGTGCCGCAGCCACTCATCGGCCACCTCGGCCAGACCGCGTCCGACGGGCACCAACCCCACGCTGGCCAGCGCATTGCGGAGCCCATCCACCGCCGCGCCCGGCACCACAGGATGGGCCCGCAGCAGCTCGATGACCCGTTCGCCAGGGTCGACGCCGATGTGGTGCACCACATGGGCCAGCAGGCGGGCCCGCTCCGAGTGGAGGTACTCGAGCTCGGGCGACGCGGGCTGGGTCCGCAACAAGCTGTCGCGTCGGGCCTGGGCGGCGAGGAAGGCCCGCTCCGCGGCAAGGCGCTCCGGGATGGCGGTTGGGGTGCGACCACCGGTGAGGACGACATCGAGGTAGCTGCCGAACCCGAACCGCTCGAGCAGCGAACGCTCGGCGGCCCGCGCCTGGTCGAGGCGCCGGAGGGCGGCTGCCTTGCCGAGGGGACGATCGCAGCGCGCCGCCGCTGCGTCGACGGCGGCGTGGGCCGCGTCCAGGTCAGCGCGATCGCTCGGCGTGAGCACCGGCGCGGGCGTCTCGGCATCGAGGCGCTGGAGCTCCTTGGCGGCCTGATCGACCTGCTCCTGGGCGAGCGCGAGCGCGTGCTCGTCGACGGGAGCCCCGGCGCCGCCCTCGAGCCCGGCCAGATCGGCGAGAAGATCGGTGAAGGCGTCGGCCAGTGCCTGCGCGTAGGCATCGACGCCTCCGGCCCCGGCCGCACGGTTCCACTCCGCGAACGCCGCGACCACGCGGTCGTAGTCAGCGTCGGCGTGGAGCGCCGACGGGTGATGGGCCGCGAGCGCCTCGTGCAGCTGCGCCAACCGCTGGTCGACCAGCGCGTGCTCCGCAGCCAGCTCCTGCACCGCCGCCACGGAGGCAGCATGAGCATCGTGGGCGGCACGCACCGCCTGCCCGGCGGCTTCCAGCTCTCGCCGCAAGCCGTTCTCGTCCATGCCCAGCCCATCGAGCTCGCCGAGCTGCCCGTCGGCGGCCTGAATGGCGGCGCTGGCCGCCGCCCGCTGCTCGAGCACGCGCTCAAGGCCCGCCCGCGCGGCGCGTTGATCGACCTGGCGAGCTTCGAGCGCGACACGCGCCGCATCGATGGCATCGACGTAGGCGGGGAGCTCCTGCAGCGTGTCGAGAGCCCACTGCGCGCCGTCGAGAAGGGTCCGGCGCGACGAGAGGAGGTGCTCGAGCTGGCTCGTCGCCGTCTCGAGATCGTGGGCGGCCCGGGCGGCGGCCGCGTCGAGTCGCGCGCGGGCGGCGTCGCGCGGCGCCGAGCGCTCCGTAGCGAGCTCCTCAGCCGCCCTGGCCAGGTCCTCCGCGCCGACGACGAAGCCGGCCAGGTCCTTCGTCGACCCGCGGAGCCCGCCGCGCGCCACAGTGAGCCGAGGATGGAGGCTGGATCGGATGTCGGGACCGGGGTCGGTAGTCAAGCGCGCACCACCCACCGCATCGAGCCCCACGACACCGAACGGTTCGTGGCCTGGTGGGATTCCTCCCGCGCTGTATCGACCCGTGCACCCGTGACCTTGAGCCACGGCGCACACGACCATCCCCGAGCGCCGATCAGGCGGCCGCTACCGTCGATTGGCAATCGGGACCCCGCTGCGGGGTGCCGCTGACGGAGGACCCGGGGTGCCAGGGCGCAACCGTTCCATGGAGTCCGACAGCACGGTCGACCTGACCCGCCGCTACCTCAGCGAGCTTGGCGCGTACCCCTTGCTGACCGCCGAGCAAGAGGTCGAGCTGGCCAAGGCGATCGAGCTGGGTCGTAACGCCGACCTCGAGCTCGAGGCGGACGACCTCCCTCGCGCCCGGCGCGTCGTGCTCGAAGCGCAGCGCGCCGCAGCCGAAACAGCGAGGCGCACCTTCATCCAGTCGAACCTGCGCCTCGTCGTGTCGATTGCCAAGCGCTACCAGGGCACCGGCATGACCCTGCTCGACCTCATCCAGGAGGGGAACCTCGGCCTCATGCGGGCGGTCGAGAAGTTCGACCATCGCAAGGGCTTCAAGTTCTCCACCTACGCCACCTGGTGGATCCGCCAGGCCATCGGCCGGGGCATCGCCGACAAGGGCCGCACCATCCGACTCCCGTCCCACCTCGTCGACACCATGGCCGTGCTGTCCAAGACGTCGGCGACACTGCTCAAGCTGCTGGGGCGAGAGCCCACGCCTGGCGAGCTGGCGGCCGAGACGGGGCTGTCAGAGGACCGCGTTCGCGTTGCCCTGCGCGCCGCGCCCGATCTTGTGTCGCTGTCGGCCACCATCGGCGACGACGATGCCGAGCTCGGCGACTTGCTCGCCGACGACAACGCCGATGCGCCGTTCGAGGCCGCGGCCCTCTCCCTCGCCCGGGCCGACCTGCAGACCCTGCTCGACTACCTCAACCCCCGAGAGCGCGAGATCCTGTCGCTGCGCTTCGGCCTCCAGGGCGAGCAACCCCTCACGCTCGACGAGGTGGGTCAGATGTTCAACGTCACCCGCGAGCGCATTCGCCAGATTGAGGCCAAAGCCCTCACCAAGCTGCGCCACCCGTGCTCGGCGCGCCAGCGACGTCTCGTCGCCTCGCTCGGGCACTAGCCACCGGGGCGAGCGGACCGGGCCAGCGCCACGAGCGCGCCGCTCGTCTCGTGCTGGAGCTCCGGGAGGTCGTCGGGTTGGAACCAACGGGCGGCGACGATCTCCGCAGACCCGGGAGCGGCGAGCTCCGGATCCTGATCGGGCGCCAGCCGCGCCCGGAACACGAGGTCGACGCGTCGGGCTTCGGCATCGACCACGACGGCGGGTTCCCCGACGAGCACGATCTCGATGCCCACCTCCTCACGGACCTCCCGGTGGGCGGCCTCAGCTGGTTCCTCGCCCCGCTTGAGCAGTCCGCCCGGCACACCCCAGCGCTGACGGTACGAGAGCTGCACGAGCAGCAGCTGACCGTCGGCTCGCTCGATGCAGCACATGGCCCCCACCGTGAACCCCGGCGCGATCGTGCGCACCACCTGCCGC